>NZ_JBJHAG010000003.1:0-262764 GCF_054050925.1 Modestobacter sp. SYSU DS0657
GAGCGGACCAAGGAGCTGAAGGCCGGTGTGCCCCGCGCGGAGAAGGAGATCCAGCTGGACGCCCGCTCCGAGCCGAAGCGCCAGCAGACCACCTGATCCTGCGCTCGACCGTCGGGGGGGGGGGCGCCCGCCGCGGCCGGGGCGGCGCCGGCGCGCGCCCCCCCCCCCCCCCCCCCCCCCCCCCCCCCCCCCCCCCCCCCCCCCCCCCCCCCCCCCCCCCCCCCCCCCCCGCGGGCCCCCCCCCCCCGACGTGCGTCAGCCGCCCAGCAGGGTCAGCACCCGGTCGGCGGTGGCGGTGGCCTGGGCGAGCATCGAGGTGCCGGCCTGGACCAGGATCTGGTTGCGCGCCAGCGCCGTCGCCTCCTGGGCCATGTCGGCGTCCACGATCCGGGACCGCGCCGCGGTGGCGTTCTCCAGCGCCACCGCGAGCCTGTCGATCGTGTGCTCGAGCCGGTTCTGCACCGCGCCGAGGCCGGCCCGTGCCGTGGCGACCAGCGCCAGCGCGTCGTCGATCTGGTCGATCGGGTGGGGCGCCGGGGTGAACACCGGGGTCAGCGCGGCCAGCTCGGCCGGGGTCGCCGTGTCGGACGGTGTCGCGCCCCAGAAGGCGGTGCCCCGTCCCCCGGGATGGAACAGGACCTGGAACGCCTGCGGGTCCACGGTGAGGCCGGCCGCCCGCGCGGCGTCGTTCAGCTGCGCCAGCGCCTCGGCCTCGCCGATCTCGCCGTTCCCGTCGGTGTCCACGTACGCGACCGCACCCAGCTCGACCGCCTGCCCGTCGGCGGAGACCCGGCCGCGCAGCTCCGGGAGCTCGACCGGGGGGTGGTCCCGGAAGAGCAGCAGTCCGGGGGACGGCGGGAACGAGTACCGGGCCGCCCAGGTCGTGACGCCGTCGGCCGGGGGTGTGCCGGCGACGACGAACTCCACCTCGGCGGCCCCCTCGGCCTCGGCGTCACTGGCCGGCTCCGGTCCGCGGAGGACCAGGTCGGTGCCGTCCAGGGCGAACGGGTCCGGGCGGTGCGTGATACCCGCGGCCGCCGCCGCGGCGTTGAGCTGGTCGAGCGCCTCGACGGTGCTGACCCCCGGCACCGCGTCGGTGCTGGTGTAGGTGATCGAGGCGAGGTCGAGCTGGGCGGCGCCCAGCCGCACGGTGCCGCGCAGACCGGGGATGCCGCCCGGCGCAGTCGTGGCCCCGGCGATCCGGATCTCGCCCGCCGCCGGGTCGACGACACGCCCGCGCGCCGGGATCACGGCGGGCGGCGACGTCTCGACGCTGGCGACGTTGAGCCCCTCCAGCCCGAGCCCGAGCGTGTCCAGCGCACGGTCGACGGTGACGTGGATGGTCTCCCCCATGTCGGCGCCGACCTGGAAGACCCCGTGGTAGCTGCCGTCGAGCAGGGGGGTGCCGGCGAAGGTCGTCGTCCCCGCGATCCGGGTCAGCTCCGCCTTGAGCTGGACGGCCTCCGTCTGGAGGTGCAGCTTGGCCGCCCGGCCCAGGCCACCGCCGTTCGCCGCCTGGACGGCGAGGTCACGCAGCCGCTGCAGGACCGAGGTGGTCGCGGCCAGCGCGCCCTCCGCCGTCTGCACGACGCTGATGGCGTCGCGGGTGTTGCGGAGCGCCTGCCCCGTGCCGCCGATCCGCGCGCGCAGCCCCTCCGAGATGGCCAGACCCGCCGCGTCGTCGGCCGCCCGGTTGACCCGCAGACCCGACGAGAGCCGCTCGATCGACCGCGTCGTGCCCCCGGCACCGATGACCAGGTGCCGGTGCGCGGACGCCGCGGGGAGGTTCGTCCGCACGCTGAGCGCCATGCGCCCCCTCCCCCCGGCTGGTGCTCCTGTGACCGCTGTGTCGATCCGCCTCGATCAACGGCAGCCGCGCGAGGGAGTTGACCCGAACAACGGGCGGACTGGTGAGCCCTGCCGTCAGGCGTGCACTCAGGGCCGACTCCGCGCCCCGGTCCGCTCCTCGCTCGTTCCTCGCTGCGATACTCCCGGGCCTGCCGTCAGCCGTGCACCCGGCGCATCGACCACATCTGGGCCGGCCGCTCGTACTGGCTGGCGGCCTCCCAGCCGAGCTGGGGCGGACCGGTCTCGGTCCGGAAGCTGGTCGCCGCCAGCCGGGCGAGTTCCGGGTCGCGGGCCACCCGGGCGGCGAGCTCGCGGGCCCGGTCCTCGACCGCGTCGTCGTCGTGGGTCTCCCAGGCCAGGCCCAGCCGCACCGCCGCCGCGCCGTCGAGCTCCTCGCCGAACAGCGCCATCGCCGCCGCCGCCTCGCGCCCGACCAACCGGGACAGCAGCACGAAGTGCCCGCCGCCGGGGTGCATCCCGCGCTTGAGGAAGCCGCACAGCAGCCGGGCGTCCCGCGCGACGATCCGCAGGTCGGCGGCGAGCAGCAGGTTCATCCCCGCGCCCACCGCCGAGCCGCGGACCGCCGCGATGGTCGGGGCCTGCACCCGGCCGAGCCGCAGGAACGAGTCGTAGATGGCGCCCATGCCGGCGTAGGCCCCCGGTTCGGCCGGGTCCTGGCCCGCGGCGGTGAGCGTCTGCACGTCACCGCCGGCGCAGAAGGAGCGGCCGACTCCGCGGACGACCACGGCACCGACCTCGGGGCGCGCGTCGGCCTCGTCGAAGGCGGCGATCAGCTCCCCCGCCATCGCCGGGGTCAGCGCGTTGCGGCGCTGCGGGGCGTTGAGCGTGACGACGGCGACGCCGTCGTCCACCTCGAGCAGGACCTCACCGGACATGCGGCTCCTCTGGCGGGGCCGGCGCCGGTGCCAGCCGTTCGCCTCGATCAGACCACGCCGGCCGGTCGCCGGGTCAGCGGGCGGTGGGCGACCCGTCGCCCCGGCGGGCCAGCGGTACCCGCTCGACCCAGCCGGCCGCCGCGGCCAGTCCCCGGCTGACCGTCTCGCCGGCGGGGGCGAGGCGCTCCGGGGCGCGCTGCACGCCGGCGTCGACCAGGTCGCGGGTGCGATCCAGCAGCGACAGCGGCAGGCCGGAGACGGCGTTACCCGGCGGACGGCGGGAGACGGTGGGGTGCGGCCGGGTCGGGGAGACCCGCCGGGCGACCTCCCACTGCAGGCCGAGCCGCCGCAGCGCCTTCGCGTCGAGGGCCTCCTGCAGGCGGGGGAACATCACGTCCTCCTCGTCGCGGACGTCCTCGTTCAGCACCTCGACGAGCCGGGCGAGCGTCTCGGCGCGACGCGGGTCGTCGTGGTCGAGCGCCTCCAGGCGGGTGACCAGCTCGTTGACCTCCTGGTGCTCCTCCTCGACCTGGCGGGTCAGCGCGTCGCCGTCCGGCAGGACCCGCCGGATGACCGGCCAGAGCACGGTCTCCTCCGCGAACGCGTGGCTGAACACGAGCCGGTCGATCCTCCGCAGCACCTGCTCCTGCTCCCGGCCGGTCGTGCCGTCGAGCTCGGTGAGCAGCCGGCCCAGCTCCGCGTGGTCCTTGCGCTGACGGACGAGGACGCTCGTCGGGCCGCCGAGTTCGGCGACGGTCTGATCGGCGATGGAGCGGGTCATGGACGGTCTCCCGTGGGTGCGTGCGGTGCCGTTTCTCGACCGGTCCGACATGCCCGACAGCGGGGCGCACTACACCTGCGGCGGTGCCGGAACTGATCCGGCTCCCAGCATTGCCACCGCTTTCCGACCTCCCTACCGTGACGGCGGACACAGGTTTCCGGAACTTCTCGGAACGACGTGTCCGGGCAGCACTGCCCGCCCATCCGTCCCTCACCGTGGAGCCGGACATGAGCTCAACCGCCCTCCGTCTACGCCCGCCCTCCCGGCGTGGCGCCGGTCAGCCAGGGAGGTGGCGGCGCACCCCGCACCGCGCACTCCTGGTCGGCCTGGCGCTCGCCCTGACCGTGCCGGCCGGCGCCACCTCGGCGTCGGCGGCACCTCTCCCCGCCGGCGCACCCGGCGGCCAGTCGGCCACCGCGCCGACGGACCCGGGCGCCTACCTCGCCTACGCCGGTGGCCCCGGCCGCTTCCCCCTCGCCGTCCCCGGCAGGGCCGCCACCCTGGTGGTCGACCCGGGTGAGTTCGAAGGCGTCCAGCGCGCCGTCGGTGACCTGGCCGAGGACATCGCCCAGGTCACCGGGCAGACGCCGAAGGTCGTCACCGGCGCCGTCCCCGCCGAGCGCGAGGTCGTCATCGTCGGGACGATCGGCCACAGCCCGCTGGTCGACTCGCTCGTCGCCGCGGGGAAGGTCGACGTCTCCGGCATCGCCGGGGAGTGGGAGACCTCGCTCCAGCAGGTCGTCGAGGACCCGATGCCCGGCGTCGAGCAGGCCCTGGTCATCGCCGGCAGCGACCAGCGCGGCACGATCTACGGCGCCTACGACGTCTCCCGCGGGATCGGCGTCTCGCCGTGGCAGTTCTGGAACGACGTCGTGCCCCGGCACCGCGAGACGGTGTACGTGCTGCCCGGCCGGCACACCCAGGGCACGCCGGACGTGAAGTACCGCGGCTTCTTCATCAACGACGAGAACCCGCAGCTGGGCCGCTGGGCACCCCGGTTCTTCGGCCCGGGCAAGGCGGAGGGCTTCCCGAACGGCTTCAACGCCGAGTTCTACGGCCAGGTCTTCGAGACCATGCTGCGGCTGAAGGCCAACTACCTGTGGCCGGCGGTGTGGGGCCGCGCGTTCGCCGAGGACGACCCGGCCAACCACGAGACCGCCAGCCGCTACGGCGTGGTCATGGGCACGTCGCACGAGGCGCCGATGATGCGCGGCATCGAGGAGTGGAACCGGCACGCCGTCCCGGCGCAGCGGGATGCCGCCGGGAACATCGTCGAGCCGGGCTCGGACCCCTACGGAGGTACCGGCGAGTGGAGCTTCCGCCGCAACCGGGCCGCGATCGAGGCCTACTGGCGTGAGGGCATCCAGCGGATGGTCGACCAGGGTTTCGAGGGCGTGGTCACCATCGGCATGCGCGGCAACGGCGACGTCGCCCTGCCCGACGGCGAGGGCATCGACCTGATGCAGGAGATCATCGCCACCCAGCGGCGGATCATCGAGGAGGTCACCGGCAAGCCGGCGGACCAGACGCCGCAGGTGTGGACCCTCTACAAGGAGGTCCAGCGGTACTGGGACGAGGGGCTGCGCGCCCCCGAGGACGTCACGGTGATCATGACCGACGACAACTGGGGCAACATGCGCAAGCTGCCCCAGCCCTCCGACGCCCGCCCCGGCGGCTTCGGCCTCTACTACCACTTCGACTACGTGGGCGACGGCCGCAACTACAAGTGGGTCGACACCACCCCGCTGCCGAACCTGTGGGAGCAGCTGGAGCAGTCGGCCAGCGCCGGCATCTCCGACCTGTGGGTCACCAACGTCGGTGACCTGAAGGGCAACGAGGTGCCCACGCAGTTCTTCCTGGACTACGCCTGGGACACCCAGCGCTGGGGTCTGGACCAGCTGCACGAGTGGGAGCGGCGGTTCGCCGCGGAGAACTTCGGGCCGACGTTCGCCGAGGACATCGCCGAGGTCCTCCACCAGTACGGGGTGCTGCAGTCCCGGCGGAAGCCGGAGCTGCTGAACCGGGCGATCAGCCTCGACGAGACCAAGGACCTGCGGACCGACCCCTCGGCGGTGCTCTACGACGACGAGGGCAACCCGTTCAGCCTCACCGCCTACCGGGAGATGGACCGGGTGACCGCCGACTGGCAGGAGCTCGCCGCGCAGGCCGACCGGCTGTCCAAGCGGGTGCTGCCCGCCCAGCGGGACACGTTCTTCCAGCTGGTCGGCTACCCGGTGCAGGCGACGGCCAACGTCTACGAGCTGCGCAACGCGCAGTTCACCAACCTGCTCTACGCGGAGCAGGGCCGGGCGGCCACCAACCGCCTGGCCGACGAGGCCGAGGCCCACTTCGCCGAGGACCAGGCGATGGCCGACCGCTACAACACCGAGATCGCCGACGGGAAGTGGGAGGGCTTCCAGACCCAGCCGCACATCGGCTACGGCGACGTCGAGCGCTACGGTCCCAACGCCGGCTGGCAGCAGCCGGAGGAGAACCACGAGGCGCTGCCGGACGAGATCTACCCGGCGCTGCAGCGCATCGAGGTTCCGGCCGTCGCGGAGATGGGCGTGGCGATCGAGGGGTCGGAGCAGTCCTGGCCGGCGTCCTCGGCGCCGGCGGTGCTGCCGGTGTACAGCCGGTACGCCGGCACCCCGGCCCCCTACGTCGAGGTGTTCAACAAGGGCACCCAGGCCTTCGAATACACGATCACGCCCGGTGTGCCGTGGGTGCACCTGGACAAGCCGCGCGGCCGGGTCACCGACCAGGTGCGGGCGGAGCTCATCGTGGAGTGGGGCCGGGCGCCGCAGGGCCGCACCGAGGTGCCGCTGACGATCACCGGCCCGGACGGCGCGCAGGTCGTCGTCACCGCGGTGATCGAGAAGCCCGACGTGCGTGGCGCCCAGGGCTTCGTCGAGGGCGGCGGGTACGTCTCGATGAACGCGGAGCACTACAGCCGCGCGGTCGAGACCAACGGCGTCACCTGGACGACGATCCCGGACATCGGCCGGGACAGCGACGGGGTGAAGCCCTACCCGCTGCGCACGCCGCGGCAGACCCCGGGTGGCGACAGCCCGCACCTGGCGTACGAGATGCACCTGACCACCACCGGACCGGTGGACGTGACGGCGTACCTCTCCCCGCGCAACGACGTGCTGCCGCCCGAGGGGCTGCAGTACGCGATCTCGATCGACGACGCGCCGCCGCAGGTGGTCGACATCATCGCCGAGACCGGTGCGAACGACACCACGATGAACCGGCAGTGGCAGCGCAACACCTCCGACAACGTCAACCGGACGACGACGCAGCACGTGATCGAGACCCCCGGTCACCACGTGCTCAAGTTCTGGATGGTCGACCCGACGGTGGTGCTGCAGAAGCTGGTGGTGGACACCGGCGGTGAGCTGCCGAGCTACCTCGGCCCGCCGGAGAGCCTGTGGGCCAGCAAGGGGCGCATCGCTCCTCGCTGAGCCAGCAGCGTGACCGGGCAGCCCGGGTCGGCACCTCGCCGGCCCGGGCTGTCCGCGGTCCTCAGGCGGTGACCAGCACGCAGCCCGCGGCGCCGAACGGCTCGACGGCGAAGCCCAGCGACTCCAGGCACCCGGCGACGGCCACGTTCATCGTGGCCTGGACCGCGGTCGACGCCTCCGCGCCGTGCACCTGGTCCCGGCTCATCCGGTCGTGCTGGTGCCAGCTGACCAGGACCCCCGGACGCCCCGGCTCGGGGGTGAGGCAGACCCCGCCGGCGGCGCCCTCACCCGCGCAGTCGTGCAGCGGCAGCCCCGCCTCGACCAGGGCGGAGGCGATCTCCACCACCAGGGTCACCAGCTCGTCCTCGTCGGCCAGCGGGCTGTCCCACTCCGCGGGCAGCCGGTCGAGCTGGGCGCCCAGCTCGCCCAGCCACGCCTGCTCACCGGGCAGCGGCCGACGCACCAGCCGGCCGTCCGTGCGCAGCACCCCGTGCACCGCCTGCGCCGACCCGGCGCGCCCGGCGGCCATCGCCGCCCAGTCGGCGTCGATCCGGTCGGGGAACGGGCCGGCCAGGACGGCCTCCCCGGATCGGCCGGCCGGCTGCTCGACCAGCCACCACGCCGTCGGCGCGGCCGGGGCGCCGGCCCGTGCACCGGCCGGGTGCGCGCTCACGCGGGCGGTCGCGCTCTCCAGCTGCTGCTCGGCCCCGGCCCCCGCCTGCGCGGGGACGGCCCCGACGGCGGCCGGGACGGTCTCGGCCTCCGGCACCCGCCGCTGTCCCTGGACCTGGTTGCGCTCGAACTCGTAGCGGGCCGTGGAGCTGGTGGCCAGCGCGACGACCAGCGCGGCGAGGAGGAGGAAGCCACCGACGGCGACGACCGGCCAGAGCAGGGTCACCGGGCACCGTCCACCGGACGGTCGAACCACGCCGCGGCGGTGCCGGGGGCCGCGCCCCAGTCGGCCGCACGCCGCGACCAGTACCGGACCAGCTCTCGCAGCCGCACCCCGAACCCGCGGAGGCTCTCCACCGGCGACGACAACTCGGGTCCGTCCGCCTCCGCCACGGTGAACAGCTCCAGCAGAGCCGCCAGGTCGGTCTCGACGTCCGCCGGGCGGGGCGACGTCCTGGTGGGCAGGTCGACGAACGTGGTCACGCGGAGGCTCCTCGGTGCGGGACGCCGCGGCTGGGGAAGTGCCGCGGACATGCCGAAAGGTAGGGCTCCCGGGGCCCGCGCCGGAGTGCTCGGCGAGGTCTTCGGCAGCGCCGTCACCGGATCGTTGTGCAGAGCACCTGGCAGGTCGCCGACCGCTCGCCAGGGCCACCTTGTCGACATGCGGCACGCCACCGACCAGGCCTTTCGTCGGTCACCGACCGCTCACGGGCCGGATGACGCCCAGGCCCGGCGTGGCGTCGGCCCACCGCCGCGAGAGGAGCCGGCGCCGATCGGCCGCACCTCGTGGAACACCAGCGGCCCGTCAGGCGTCCGGCTGGTGAACGTTCCCGCTCGGTCGCTGGTTGCACGCCCCTGTGACCCAGTCCGCCACATCTGGCCCACCTGTCACACGCCCGGTCGTGAGACCTTGGGGAATGCCCGAAAGCACCACCGAGCAGCTCGAGCCGGACTTCTTCGACCTCCAGCGGCAGTCGCCGGTCACCGCCGACACCGTCCGGCGCGAGATCGCCGAGCCGGACTCGCCCGTGCTGGTGGACTTCGACCACACGCTCTTCGCCGCCAACAGCACCGAGCTCTTCATCTCGCGCTGCCGGCCGTCCCTGGTCGTCGCCGTCATCGACCTGCTGGTGCGGGGGCGGGTGCCGTGGCGGTTGCTGCCCGGGGGCAGCGGCTACCGCATCCGGGACTACGTCTGCGTCGTCCTGATCGTCGTCCTGACTCCCTGGAACCTGCTCCGATGGCGGAGGGAGGCACCGGCTCTCTTCGAGCAGCACCGCGCCACCGGGATCGACGCCTTCTTCACCGACGTCGACCGGTCGCGGCTCACGATCATCTCCTTCGGCATGGCGTTCGTGATCCGGGGGCTGCTGAGGGGGAGCGAATACGAGTCCGCCGCACTGCTGGCGACGCCGCTGCTCGCCCGGCCGTCCTGGTTCGCCGGGGGCAAGACGACGAAGGCGGTCGGGAGCGTCGGCGAGGGCGGGGTCGCCCGTGCCGTCTTCATCTCCGACTCACTCGACGACGCCGACCTGCTGGGGGCCTGCCGCTCGGGCTTCCTCGTCCCGCAGCAGGGTGACCGGATGTCCGCCCGCGAGCGCCTCTACATCCCGCTGCGCTACACCGTCCGGGTCAAGTCCTCGCCCTGGTACACGCTGGACCGCCTGCTGCTGGTGGACGCCCTGGTCATCGCCATCGCCATCGCCTACGACGTGGACAGCCTGCTCCACTTCCTGGTGATCGTGCCGCTGCTGTTGCTGTCGGTGATGTCGGTGTACGAGATCGGCTACTTCGAGAACGACATGCACGCCTCGAGGTTCGAGGAGCGTCCGACCCTCAATCCGGGCGTGGCGCGGTTCCGGGAGTACCCGATGGGGTTCCAGGCCTGGGTCTGGGCCGCCGCCTTCGCAGCGGCCGGCCTGGGCGCTGCCGTCCTCCTCGACGAGCTCGGCACCGACGAGCTCCTCACCGCCGGCATCGCGTGGGCACTCCTGCTGCTCACGGTGCGCGCGGTGTTCTTCGTCTACAACCGGCTGCGGCCCGAGATGCGGATCTTCGCCTACCCGGTGCTGCAGGCGCTGAGGTTCGGTGGGGTCTTCCTGGTCTTCGTCCCGAGCATCCTCGGGGTGGCCCTGGTGCTGAGCCAGATCATGGCGATGTGGGTGACCTACGTCGTCTACCGGCTCGGCGGGCGCAAGGAGGCCCTGAACCGCGACCTGTTCGGTACTGCGGTCTTCCTGGTCGCTGCCGGCCTGCTGGGCGTGACGGACGTCGTGCACGGCGGGGTTCTCGACGAGGAAGCCGGCCGCGAGTCGGCGAACCGGCTGTGCTTCGTCGCTGCCGTGCTGTGGTCGCTGGCCAGGATCAGCAAGGCCCCGGTGATGCGCCGGGCCAGGGCCGGGTTCGCCTCCTGACGCTGCGCAACGCGCAGGCCCGGAGAGCGCCCGTTCAGCGTCGGGTGCTCCCCGGTCGCCCACCCACCCGGGAACCGCACCGCCGAGGGCGGTGCCAGGTGGGCCCCGTGGGGATCGAACCCACAACCCGCGGATTAAAAGTCCGCTGCTCTGCCAGTTGAGCTAGAGGCCCGGTGGGTGCAGACAACCCTCCAGGTGACGCACCACACAACGCGTGAGACAACTGAGGAGGTCTGCGGCCCGCTGCGAGGCTAGCGCGCCCCCCGACGCGGGCAGGCCCGGAAGGGGTGCCTTCCCGGGCGTCGAGGCTCGGCCGCCGCCCCTTCGAGTCCACCACCACGCGCGGTGGCCGTTCGGCTGGCGGCGTCTCCCTCTTCACGGCCTACACGACGTACTGCTGCACCGCCGCGCACAGCCGGCTCGCGAACTGGCCGTAGCCGTCGGTGGCGCTGATGCCGCGGCACTCGACGGTCAAGGCGACGATCCGTTCGGCTCCCACGGCTACCTGCTCGAACACCTCGACGCTACCGACCGGCATAGCCGACCCTGCGTCGGACGGACGGGGGTAGAGCAGCACCGCGCTCGTCGTCCCGGTGGCGCGCATGAAGGCAAGGGTCTCGTAGATGTCGCCAGCTGCCACCGCCGGCGTAGTGCCCTCTCGCGTGCGGTACTTGGCGTCGACCACGAGGGCCGGCGCGCCGTCCACGACGACGACGACGTCCGGTGTGACGTCGAGCGGGCTGGCTGACCGATCCCCGAGCCGGTACGGCTTCTGGCCCAGCACATCTCCGGGCATGCCGGTGCGCAGCGCCGCCTCGATCAGCGCCTGCCACGTCTCCCACGTCCGCAGGATGAACCCGGGCGTCAGCAGGTGCTCCTGTTCGAACTGCACCCCGAACCCACGCAGCACCTGCAAGGACAGGTCATAGGCCACCTGCCACTGCCGGTACCGGCTGGGCAGCCGGACCGGCCGCAGTGACGTCACCGGTGGCTGGTGACCGATCGCCTGCTGCACCCGCACGAGCTGGTGTCGGGTCTCGGAGTCACGAACTTCTGGGAGCAGTGCGCGCACCGCTCCGGCGAGCACAGCGTTGTGCTCGTTGTCCCGGCGCAGTTGCAGGACCCGTTGCGGCCAGCCGTCCGGCGGTGGCACGAACAGGTCGATCGGGTCCACGTCGCCCTCATAGGCGAACTCCTGGACCTCGCGGGTTCGGTACGACCGGATCGGCCGTCGGTGGTTCTCCCAGAACAGCTGCGCGAGGGTCTGGGCGACGAGGGTCGCGAGGTCCTCACGACGGCCGTGTCCTGCACGGATCTGCTCACGCGGCAGAATCCGGCCGGTCTTGGAGAACACCGCCAGCAGGAAGAAGTCCTCCTGCCAGCCCGGATCGACTGGGTCGAGGAACTTCGGCGCCACCTGCAGTTCCAGGTCCGGCGACAGCCGCACCAGGCCAGCGATGCCGTCGACCCGCAACGTGCCCCTCGGGCTGGTCGCGAAGGGGCTGCTGCGGAGCCGCAGGAGCTCGCGCAGCCGGCGAGCAGCGGGATCCAGCAGCCCGAGCACCTCCGCGTCGGGCACGCCGAGACCGGTCGCCGCGGAGCGCACCACACTGTGCTCGTCGCGCGCCTCCCGGACGGTCAGCCGCTGCAGCGCGACCACGTCAGGCCTTGGCGATCGCCCGGAGCGCAGCGAGCAGAGATTCCCCGTCGAGGTACTCCGGCCCGCGCAGGTGGACGACCGGCTGACCGGCGAAAGTCGTCTCGACCAGCTTGTACGGGCTGCCACCCCGGTCCGCGGCGAACACGTCGGCAACGGCCCGGGTGTCCCCGAAGAAGACTTCGTCCACGTGCTGACGCACCAGGCGCCAGCAGCGAGCGGCGTACATGATCGCCTCCGGCACCGGCTCCGGCGGCTCGCCCAGCATTAGGGCCCCGTGGCCCAGCTGGTACTCCGGTCCGCGGCCCAGGCTGATCTTCTCGTTGACCCGCCTCCACGCGTCGAGGAGCACGGCGTAGACCTCCGCGGCCGACCCGGGCGGCGCGGTCGGCACGTCGGCCGCGTCGGGGCCGAAGTGGCCGAGGAGTACGGCTTCGTCGGGCGTGAGCCGGTAGGGGGTGAACCGACGCAGGAACGCCACGTCCAGCGCCTCCACCGACGTGTCGACCTGATTCATGGCCGCGACGATGTACAGGTGCTTTGGCAAGGCGTAGGGGATCTGACGTCCTGCCTCGTCGAGGATGTCGAAGTAGGAGGTGTGGGGCGTCGGTTCGCCCTTGTCGTCGAATCGCTTGTCACTATCGAGCGCGACGATCGAGGGGCCGAACACCGCGACCGCCGGCCCACGGTTGATCTCGTCGATGATGAGCAGGGCGGCGCCGTCTTCGCCGTGTGCATGTTCGCTGGCCCGGTAGAGGGCGCCCTCTGTCACCTCGAACCGCAGCACCTCCGAGTCCGCGTCGACCGCAGGCACGATGCCGCGAAGGAAGTCCCGCTGCTTCGAGCCCGAGTGCATCGGCATCGGGAAGACCTCCCGGGACTTGCGGTCCGGGCTGGGCAGGTACGGCGGCGGCGGGCCGCCCGTGGTGGGCGGGATTGGGATCTTGCGCAACTTGATGTACGCGGGGCCGCCGGTCTGGTGCCGGAAGCCGCGGGCCACCTCGTTGAGCAGCCGCGACTTTCCTGTGCCGGGCGGGCCACTGATGAGGACGTTGTGGTTCAGGCGCAGCAGGTCCAGAACCTCCTGCGCCTCCTGCGGAACCTTTGCAGGCTCGGAGGGGCTAGCGGACGTCATGCGCGTAGTGGACGTTGTCGATGAAGTCGATGTAGCCGGCCACGGCGCGGTCACGGCGCCGGTTGACGTTGTCCAGGTGCCCGAGCATCGGCTTGGCGACGGCCGGAGCCCATTCTCCTGCGCGGAGGTCCTTCTCGTAGGCGTAGTGCACCCGCAGCTCTCCTTGGTCGTCCTGAACGAAGAGAACGAAGACGCGCGGCGGGTTGCCGTTCTCGTCCCTCATCGCATCTCGGGCCGCCAGTAGCTGCCGGGTGGCCGGGGAGGCATGCACCTTCGCGATGCGTCCCTCACTGGGCCGGGCGTCGGTGGGCGTCTCCCACACCATCTCGACCACCGTCGTCTCCACGCCGGTCTCGGTCTCCTCGTCCAGGTAGACGGGGCCGGTGCGCAGCGGCTCCTCGACCCGGATGCCCTTGCGGGTCCGGTTCTTCGTGCTCGAGCCCGGGAGCAGCCGGGCGAAGATTCCGTCGAACTTGTACGAGAAGCGCAGGTCGCGGGCTCCGCCACCGCTGTCGCTGTCGTTGGACTTGGCTGCGAGCTTGCGGTAGTCGCCCGCGAGGAGCTCCTTGTAGACCAGCCTGCGCACTCCAGCTGGCTTCTCCAGCTCCCCGCTCGACACGTGGTGACTCCCTACTTCGTCAGCTCGGCGTAGTCCGCGGGCACGTACGGCACCGCCCCCTGCGTACGGGCATGATCCGCTCGCACCTGCCATTCACCAGCATCTTGGCCTAGTTCGGTGGCGAGTGCGGAGAGTGCCACATCGCGGGTGACTGTCGACCTCGTCTCCCCGAGCAGCGGAGGCTGGCCGCGGTCGAGCAACCGGAAGTCGTCGAGCATGGACTGAAAGTCGGCCAGACCCAGGCCGAGGCTCCGGGCGGCGATCGCGTCGATCTGCGCCCGGTGCTGCGCCAGCTCCCAGAGGTCGGCGCCCCGCAGGCCTTCGGCCCGGCTCAGCTTGCTGGCCAGTCCGATTACCCGTGCGGCGTCGTCGGGGCCCAGGCGCGGCAGGGGCAGCGATCGCAGCAGGAAGTAGTTCATGCTCGTGGTGACCACTCGGCGGGCGGCCCAGTCGACCGGCAAGCTGTTGACCAGCGCAACCCACAGCGCGGCCGCCTCCTCGGCGCTCAGCCCGTCGACGTCGAAGGTGAGGGTCGGCACCTTGTTGCCGCACACCACCCCGGATGGGATCAGCGCGGCCAGCAGGGTGCGTTCGTTCGTCTGGCCGGTGACGTCGCAGAAGCCCGCGCGCACGGTGCCGACGCGGGCTTCGAGGGCAGGGGTGAGCAGCCTGCGCGGGTACCAGAACTGAGGCGCGACCGCGGCCGCCGCGAGGCGCAGCGGCTCCCAGACGGCGGCGCGACCGGTGCCGGAGCGGTAGGCCTTCGCCCGGACACGGTGCTGGTGCACCATGCGGCCCTCGACGAGTGGCAGGCCCGTCGACGAGGCGCGGCAGACGAAGTCCGCCTTGTCGTTGGTCATGTCCAGTTCGCGGAGGTAGCTGTGCCGCCAGCGGTCGTCATCGAGGGTCACACCGTGGTCGGCCATCTGCGCGAAGATGCGCCATTCGTCGCCGGTCCGGACTTCCGGCACGGTGAGATCGGGGCGGAGTCGTCGGAGTTCGGCTCGGTCGATCTCTACGGGCGGCTGGGCGACCACCCCGGAGTCGGTGCCGATCGCATGCTGCAACGACAGAGTCGACCCGGGCTGGGCCTCGGTGAGCTGCGCGACGACGGCGAGGAACTTGAAGCGCGTGTCGATGGCGAAGAACGAGGCGCGGTTCTCCAGCACCGTCAGCGACAGCGCCTCGGCGTGATCGAGGAGGAACTCGCGAAGCGGCTGGGTGCCCTGGGAGCGGATCAGCCCAGCCGGCAGCAGCAGTCCGAGCTGTCCGTGGGGCCGGACCACCCGGGCGGCGAGCTCGAGGAACAGCTTGTAGAGGTCCGCTTCGCCCTTGCCCTGCAGCCGGGCGCGGCCGCCGAGCTCGTCGGCGTAGGCGAGCATCCGCTGCCGCGCCTCGTTGTAGGCCGCGTCGTCGTGCCCGGTGTAGGCCGCGCCGTAGTGACGGTCGACGCCGGCGGACGTCAGCAGCTCGTGGCGGGTGACCTTCAGCTTCTCCCACGGCGGATTGCCGATCGCGACCGCGAAGCCACCCGGGGCAAGCGCCTCCCACTCCGCCAGTGGCCGCGTGAGGCTGTCGCCTACGACCAGACGCGCGTCCAAGGCCGACACCGCGTCAAGGTCGTCGACGGTCGCGGCGAGGGCCGCTCGGGTGGCGGCTAGGGCGTCGCTGTGCAGGTCCGCACCGCACACGGCGTCCCGGACGAATCGTGTGGCCGCCGCCCGGTCGCCGCCGCCAACGTGGAGAGTCAGGGCCACCAGGAGCATGCCGCTGCCTGCGGCGAGGTCGATCACGCGATCGCTGGCGCTGTAGGTGCGCGGCAGCTGGGCGGCCAGGTGCTGGGCGAGGCGGAAGTCTGTGTAGTAAGCCCCGGCGGTTCGCCGGGCCCCCGGACCGAGCTGTGGGTGGGCCAGTGCCGACAGGGCCAGGGGAAGGGGAATGGGAAGCGCGTGCAGCAGGTGCAGCAGCTTGTCGCCCCAGATGCGTGCATCGTCTGCGGCGACGTGCCGAGGTCGGCTGAACCGCTGCCGGTAGTCATCCAGGTCCCAGCCGGCGTAGCCGGCTGCCGTCGCCTCGAGGAGGTCGAGCCGGGCATCGGCGGGGGCGTCGAGGTCGGTGAGCGCCCGGGCCACCAACGCCGCAGCGTCAGCGAGCAGCCGCTGCTCCTGGGTGCGGGGCCGGCTCATGCGGCGACCTCGAGCTGGACGGCGGGCTTGCGCAGGTCGAACAGGTACTCGTTGACGTCGGAGCTGTGGGCGGCTGCGGCGCGGTTGGGCCGGTAGCGGCCGATGGCGCCCAGCCGATGCACGGTGAGGTCACCGTGCTCGCCCAGGATCTCCTCGAGGTCAGCGCGAGTCACGTGGCCCTGGTTGCTGTAGCTGAGCAGCACCCGACCGGCGCCGCACTCCTCGACGAGGCGGTTGAGCGCGGTGAGGGCACGGCTGCGGTAGCAGAAATCGGACGCGAGGTGCTTCCACGGACGGAGGCCGGTGATGCCGCCGACGTCCGGTTCGTCGCCGGCGGCGATGGTCTCGAGGACGTGGTAGTAGGCCGCGTACTGCCGCTTGGTGTACGGCGGATCGAAGTAGGCGACGTCCTCGGGCTGGTACGCCACGTCGAGCACGTCGCCGACACTGACCTCAAGCCGGTGAGTCTGCTCGGCGAGCTGGCGCGGAGAGATTCGCAAGGGACGCGTCGCCGTGGCCGCCCACTCCCGTAGGAAGCACCCGTAGGTGCCGGCCGTGTTGGCTACGTGGTTGGCCGCGACCATGAGGTCGGCGAGGAGCAGGGCATGCTCCAACTCGGCGAGGTCACCGGCGGCGTACCAGACTTCGATCTGCGCGCGTATCGCGTCGATCTTGCTGGCGTTCCCGACGGTGAAGTACTTCCGCTCGACGCCGGCGGTCTCCGCCGAGAGGGGGCTGTACTCGCGGGCGATGAACCCGACGGAGCCCGTGAGGTCGTTCAAGGCTGTCACCGCGGCCTCGTAGCCGCCGAGGCTGGCGAACTGGGCCTGGTCGCGGCTGATGAGCCGCGCGGTCGTGGTGATCGCCGCGCTGCGCAACGAGTCGTTGACGCGTACGCCCCAGCCCGCCTCCGCCGCGGCGACGGCCACCGATCCGGTTCCGCAGAACGCGTCGACGAACACGCCCTCTGGCGTCTCCGGCGCGCCCAGCTTGTCGATGATCTCCGCCGCGACGCGCGCCTTAGAGCCGATGTAGCGCAGGCCCACCGCCACCTCCTTAGTCAGCCCGTACCGTGCGCGGCGGCCTGCGAGCGGCAATCGGCTCAACCCTACGGTCGGTACGGCCGTCGACCGGTCAGCATGCGAACGTGTCGCGGCTTGGTGACAGGTCACATGCGGAGAGGAAGCCGGGCGAAGGCCCGGCCAGGCTTGGCGACTCTGTGGGGCGCTCACGGTGTACCTGTACACGGCCGGGCCGACAGATTATGGCGGCGCCAGCCGCTACGGCCAGACCTCGCGCGCTTCCCACGCCCGTGATCCAAGACTCGCCCGGCTGACTGGTCCAAAGGCGCGCGGCCGTCAGCGGAACAGCGTCCCACCGACGCCCTCACACCGATTCGTGTACGCGGCGAGGGTCACGCCGGTGTCGGTGCACCTTCTGTCGTGCCGGTCTGACCCTCGCCGCGTGCACACGGGCGCCGCGGGGTGGTGCCCGTGCGTTGTGGAGCTGTCGAAGTGCATGCGGTCGGCCGGTTGCCGCCAGGCTTCCGTTCCGCCGCGACCCACCGTGCAGGGCCATGGAGGCTTTGTCAGTCCCCTCCAACGACCGGCCGTCACAGCGATCACGCGAGAACACGCGGGAAAACTTGACCAGCGTCACGTGACGTGTCACTATCGGTTCACTTGAGATCAAATATGGTTTCCAGCGAATGAACCTGGAGGGCGACAATGAATACACAAGAACTCGCTGACGCAGCGCAGAAGATCGGTGAAGGCTGGCACGAGTTGGCGCAGGCGCTCGCTCGGCTGGGCGACATGGAGGGCATCGAGCCCGAAGCGCCCGAGACGGAGCCCGAGACTGAGCTCGACATCTCCGGCAACACGAACGAGGGGCGACGACGTCGTCAGGCGATCGTCCTGCACGCGTTCGAGAAGGCCGGCGGGCGCATGCACCGGGACGACTTCTACCGCATCGCGCAGTCGGTCGGGTACGACAACCGCGGACTGGCCGGCTGGTCCACCGGCCAGGCGAACCTCGTGGAGGTAGAGCACGGGGAGGGCGGCATGGACACCGGCTACCGGGTGCTGACCGACAAGGGCCGCCGCCGTCTGGAGGTGAACCGCCACCTGCTGCCGCCAGAGTGAGGCCGGGCTCACAGCACCAAGAGCCACGAATCCCCGCCCACCTGACCGGTGGGCGGGGATTCGTGGGCATAGGGAGCCGCGGGCAGCTACCCCACCGCGCGGGGGTCCAGAGCAATCTGGCGCAGGCAGTCGACGCCGTACTCGCGGCCGAGGACATCGGCTGCGGCGCCCAGCCGACCGGTGGCCTGGTAGGCGTGGCGGGCGGCCCAGTGGCGAATGGAGTGCGGGGCGACGTCACCGCCGGTGATGCCTGCGGCGTCGAGGACTCGGTTGAGGGTGCCGCCGATCGACGCCTGCACGCCCTTGTCCTCCGGGTCCTTGCGGCCGGTGTAGGCGACGGTGGCGTCGGCAGGCATGGTGGCGCGCTGGAGCTTGCGCAGCACCCGGGCGGCCTGCGCGCGGCCCCAGGTGCTGAGGGCGGCGGTGCGCGGGGCGGCATCGCGAGTTCCCGGCAGCTGCACGCGGGTGGGCGCGGCCAGGTCGTCGAAGTCGGTGCCGCGCACGCAGGGGATCTCACCACTGCCGGCGCCGGCCTCGGCCAGCGCCCAGGTGATGGTGACCTGGTCGCGGCTGGCCGGGTTCCAGCCGGCGACGGTGAGCCGGCCGGCGACGATCTCGACCTCGGTGAGCGGACGGTCGGGCAGCACGTCGGTCGACTGCGGCTTCTTGCCGGCGCGGCGGGCCTTCGCCGCGCGGGTGCGCTGCAGGTCGGTGAGCCGGAACAGCTGCGGCGCAGGTACGTCGCCGGCGGGCCCGCGGCGGCGCCGGGCGGCGGCCAGCCACGCCGGGCCGTCCGCGACGTCGGCCACGCCGGCGGTGGGGATGCCGAGGTGGTCGAGGGTGAGCCAGATGACGATCAGTGTCATCCGCCGCCAGTGCTTGTGCTCGAGCGTGGGCTCGCCGTCGCACTTGGCGTTGATGAACTTGGTGGCGCAGGCGGTGTCCAGGTTGTGCAGGTCGGTGACCTTGTTGCCGGGCAGCCAGGCGGCGAAGCGGGCCAGTGTGGCGATCGCGGCGGCCAGGCCGTCCTGGGTGGGGAACAGCCCGAGTTCGCGCCAAACGGCGGGCAGCAGGGGCAGCAGCTCTGCGGATGCCAGCGGCTGGTCGGGGTCGGTGCGGTGACCGGCGGCGACGGTGACGGCCTGGGCGTAGCTGACGCCCGGCGGTGCCGGCAGCGGCGGCGCGGCGGCGGGCGCGCCCGGGCGCAGGTCGGCCAGGGTGAACGGGGCGCGGGGCCGGGCCGGCGAGACGTCCGGCAGGTCATCAGCGGGGAGCGGAACGGTCATCGCGGCGGTCATCGGGAGTCCTCCTCGGGGCGGGGCCGGTGGTGGTTTCCGGCGGCGTCATCAGCCTGTTCGAGAAGGGCTGTCGCTCGCGTCGGGCGCAGACCCGGTTTCGGTGTCCCCCCATCGCCCTACAACAGCGGCCGCGGCCGGGGGCGACCGTTGGGCTGTCCCCCGGCCGCGGCCGGTTCGCTGTGGTACTGATCAGGCGGCGGTGCGGGCGGCCTTGCTGGTGTTCTTCGGCTTGTGCCCGGCCTCGAGGCCGGCGCCGAAGTGGTGCACGTAGGTGAGTGCGTTGTTCAGCAGCGCCCAAGCCAGCCAGTCCAGCAGCTGCGCGTGGGCGTCGAGGCTCTGCGCACGGCCCTGGATGTACAGGGTGGCGTTGTAGCTGGAGTTGGCGGCCTCGGTGTCGTTGCGGACGTCGAAGATGGCGTGGAACGCCTCGGCGTAGGCCTCCGGCAGCACCCGCAGCAGCCGGGTGGGCCGGTTGCGCTGGCGGCGGCCGGACAGGTCAGGTCGCAGCTCGACGCGGTGAGTGAAGGCCCCGTGTTCGCAGGGGACGCGGTAGTCCAGCTGCAGGTAGCGGCGCCCCTCGGTGTCCTGGGGGAAAGCGGCGCCGACCCGCTCCAGGGGTTCACGCGTGGTCTTGACCTTCTCCCCGCGGGCCCCGTCGAACGTCCACTCCCACAGTGCGGCGTCGTCAGCCACCAGGCCGTGCTCGCACTTGGTGCCGTCGGCTCGCGTGTGCACCGCCGGCGCGAAATCGGAGCTGACCAGCGTCGCCTTCTGCTTCGCCTTGCCAGACGGGGTCAGGTAGGTGCGCTGCCCGACCGGGTCGCGGTAGTCGGGGTCGTCAAGGACGGTGCGGATCGTGCGCTGGAACTCGGCGCCGCGCAGCCGCATCTTCTCGGCGGCGGTCTTGATCTCGCGGCCGTCTGCCCGGTGGGTGGCGATCGGCATCGCCTCTGGCGTGAGGTCCGTGCGGCGGGTGCGGTTCGTCGCTCGCGTGGTCGCCCTCTTCCCGGTGTCCGCCTGCGGCGGCTTGTTGACGGTGATGACGCCTTCGGCGAGCAGCTCGTCGATCGGGAGGCCGTCGAACAGGCCGTCGTAGATGAGGAACTGCAGCGCGTCGCCGACGAGGCCCTTCACCTGACGGACGCCCGGGAACGCGACTTCCTTCTCTGCCCCGGGGGCCATGCCGGTGAAGAGCACCACCCGGCTGTCGGTGAGCTCGGGGTGGCGCCAGTACAGCCCAACCATGTTGAGGCCTTCCCCGCTCTTGCCGTCGGCGGTGGCGTCGGTGAAGACGCGCTGGACCCGCGGTGCGCCGACGGTGGCCCGCGATCCATGCAGCCGGGTCTGGGTGCTGCCGTCGGCGAAGGTGTCGGTGTACTCGCGCACTCTGGAGTGGGCCTTCTTCTGCGAGCCGTCGCCGTGGACGGCGTTGAGCGGGTTGGGAGTCTGCAGGTTGATCTCCTCGTCGGGGAAGCCGCCGAGTTCACGGACCAGCCCGACGGAGACGACCCCGAGGTGACGGATGAGCGTTTGCAGCGCGGTCTGGTTGGCTGAGTCGTAGACGCCGGTGTCGATCGGCTGCCCCTTCTTGTGCTTGGGCGCCAGGTAGCGATCGCGGTAGTACTCGAACTGCGCCCAGGTCATCGGCTGCTCGCGCAGCCACTCCCCGGTCAGCCGCCAGTAGGCATCGCGGAAGCGCAGCCAGTTGTACGGGTTGCGCATCTCGGCGTCGACCCGGGTGCCGGTGCGGTAGACCCGCTCCAGCACGGCGTAGACCAGCATCAGCAGCGGCGGGTAGTCCATCTTTCGGCCGCCCTTGCCCGCCAGGGAATCGGGTTCCGGCAGCACTCGGGTGAAGGTGGCCAGCGCCGGCCATTGCAGCACCGCGCAGGCCACGTCGATGGCCGGCGCGGCGGCGCCGCGGATGCGCTCACCGGCGCGCAGGTTGTCCACCGCCAACAGCTCGGCCACCGACAAGTTCAGCAAGGCGGCCACGCCGGGCGGGACGGCCTCCTCGGAGAGAAGCGCCCGAGCCACGGATTCGGGCCGGCAGCAGGATGGGACGGCGGTCGCCTGGTCGGTGACCGAGGCCTGCGCAGGCGCCATCGGGGTCTGCATGAAACTGCTCCAAGGGTCGTCGTGTCAGAACACGACGACCCGTCCGCACCCGCGAACCGATGGGCAGTCACCGCCGTCACCACCCGCTGCAGGACCGGCGTTTCGTAGCCCGGCTTCGAGCTACGGAAGGCAGGCTGCCGGGGTGGCCCGACGACGCAGCTGCCTGGTCTGCAAGAACCCACTCATGCACGCGGAGACGGGTCGGCCTCGCACGTACTGCTCCCTGTCCTGCCGGCAGCGGCTCTACCGGCGCAGGCGCAAGCTGCGGCTGCGGGAGGAGGCGCTCACCCGCGCCCAGCTGTGGGCTACGCCCGTCCCGACGCGTGAGCAGGTCCGAAGGGCGTTCCCGCACATCACCCTGGACGTGGCCGCTACCCGCGACACCGCCCTGACCGAGCTCTACATCGGCCCTGACCAGGCCGACCTCCGCCTGCGCGATGCCCTCGATCCCGACGTCGACTGGGCTGAGCTCGCCGGCGGGGGCGCCTGCTGGATGAACTGCCCGTACAGGCGCGGCGTGCTGGAGCCGTTTCTCGCGAAGGCGGTCGCCACCGCTGCCCGCTGCGACGTCATCGGCCTAATCCCCTGCAAGCCGACGGAGGCATGGTGGATCCGGTGGATCCGCGACACCGGCGCTCGCTGGGAGGCCCTCCCTGGGCGGCTGTCCTTCGACCACCCCGACGGGACACCGGGCCGGTCCGCCCCGATGGGAGTGGCGCTGGTGCACTGGCCGGCGCGGGTCGGCGAGCCTCCCCCCGGCGGGGAGACACGGTTGCTCGGCGTCCCAGCCGACGAGTAGACGGCCGTCACCGCCGCCGTGGACGCACTCGTTGCCCTGACCGAGCCACCTGCCGCTCCCGGTCGAGGAGCGCCTGGACCTTTCAGTCAGTGTCGCGAAGCCCCCCGGCAAGGGCCGGCACCCACTCGAGCACCGGGCCGTTCACCAGCCGTAGATAGCACGCAGGAGCGCTGCCATGACGGTCTCGCCCATGAACCGCTCACCGGCCAGGCACCGCGTCCACACCGTCTGCGACACGCCAAACGCCCTGGCGTTGCGCCGGCCGGCACCGTGCTCGCGGACTCCCCGGTAGAGGACGACGAGCTCGTGCTGGATGCGGGCGACGTTCGCCGAGACCGCGTCGCCGCCGGCCGGGACCCGGCACTGTGCCCCGGGGACGAGGCCGAATCCGAGTGGGATGTAGTCGCGCGGGGTCAGCCGCCGCCGACGGTCGAGGTGGTTCGCACCGGGACGGTTCATGGCCGGCAGGGGTGCCGGTGACGGCCTGACAGGGCATTCGGCTCGTCACCCGGACGGGTGGGATGTTGCCCGGCGATGGCCGGGCAACATCGGTGATCTTGAGGCGCCCGCCCGGGTGCGCCGGGTGCAATCGGGTTGCGCCGCTGACTCGCAGCGGCCGACCCGAGAGGACAGGCGCAGTGACCGAGGAGAACTACGACCCGCAGGACCCGGGCCCCACCGAGGAGAACTACGACCCGCAGGACCCGGGCCCCACCGAGGAGCAGACGGCGGCAACGCCGGAGGGCGTCGGCGCATCCGAGTCGGCTGCGGACGTCGTGGAGGAGAACAACGACGACGACGCGGCGCAGGCGCCGCCGAGTCCGGCCGACGAGCCTGTCGCACCGACTGCGCCGCCAGCACCGACCGTGCCGGCGCCGCCGCGAACGCCCGGCGAGCCCGGCCAGCGGCGCATCACCCGGCACACCACCACGTCCACCACCCGGACGGAGACGACCACCGACGAGACGGTGGTCGAGACCATCGCGGTGACCCCGCCGGTGTACGCCGCACCCTCCGGCGAGCACCCGCGGCCAGTGGGCTGATGAGCGCCCCGACGACGGCCAGCACCACCGCTGCGTGGTGGCTGGCCTACCCCGATGTGTGGGCGGCAGAGCAGGCCGCACTCTGCGCGGCAGGCGCCACGTGGTCGGAGGAGACGACGAGCGCCCCCCTGGATCCCGACGATGCCGTCGGCGCGCCGGTGCTGCGGGTGCTGTACATCGACTGGCCGCACCCCGCGCCGCAGCCGGGCGACCCGGCCACCCTTCGGCTGAGAGTCGCCTACCCGGTCGCCTACCCGTGGTTCGCCCCGCAGGTCGTGCTGCCCGAACCGCTGCCCGGGCTCTCCCGGCACCGCAACCCGCTCACCGGCCAGCTCTGCCTGCTGGCCGACCCCGAGGACTGGCAGGCCAGCAGCACCCTCGCCGAGCTGCTGACCAGCCAGCTACCGCGACTGCTGGCCGCCGGCCGCGACCCCGGCACCGGGCCGGCGACCCTGGCGCTGGAGGCCGGTGCGGAAGCGGCCTGGACCCGGGTACGCCTGTCGCTGGGGGCGCTCCTGGTCGACACCGCCTGCATGCCACCACCCGAGGTGCCCGGCGGCTGGGCGGACGTGATCACCGTGAGCAAGACGATCGCTCCCGTGTCCGCACTGGTCACCCTGCAGGACCCGGACGATCAGGTGTTGTGGGAGAGCCAGGCCTTCACCCGGCACAACGCCCGTCGCATCCGCTGGGTCCGCCTGCCCGACACCCCCGGTGAGGGCCTCGGGGAAGCCGAGCTGTGGGATCGGGCAACCGAGCGGCTGGCCGAGCTCCCCGGGGATGACAGCGGCGGAGAGGAGCCGAACGCCGCCGCGGTGCTGGTGGCCAGCGAGGGCCCCGACCGGCGGCCGCGCGAGGAGTGGTTGCTGCTCACCCGCGGCGTGCCCACGCCGCGGAGCCTCGAGGGGCTGCTCGAGCCCGCCGAACCGCCCGCCGGCGAAGCGCCGCCGGCCGAGCCTGGTCATGGGCAGCTGTCCCTGTTCGACGGCGACGAGCCCGCACTCCCGGCCACCGAGGAGCCTGCGAGCACACCACAGCGCACGCCTCGAGTGCGGGTGCGGCGCAGCTACGCCATCGACCGGGACGCGCTCACCGCCCGCCTGCCCGGTGACACCACCAGCCTCGCCGCGGCCACGGTGACCGTGGTCGGCGTCGGCGCCCTGGGCGGCCCCGTCGCCCTCGAGCTGGCCCGCGCCGGCGTCGGCGGCCTGGACCTCATCGACGGGGATCGGCACGACCCCGCCACCGGCGCCCGACAGCTCCTGACACTGCGGGATGCCGGCACCCCCAAGGCGCTGGCCCTCGCGCTGTCCCTCATCGACGTCAACCCCCACCTCCACCTCACGACGGGACTTCGCTACCTGGGCGCCGACGGTGGCCGGGAGCTGTCCGGTCTGGCCACCAGCAGCCTGGTGATCGACTGCAGCGCGAGCCCGGCCGTCAACCGCTACCTCGCGGCGCACCTGGGCGTCACCGGAACCCCGTTGCTGATCGCATCGGCCACCGCCGGCGCCTGGGGAGGGGCGATCACGGCCCTGCCCGCCGCCGGTGGCGGCTGTTGGGAGTGTCTGCAGCTGCACCGCGGTGCCCGCACCGTGCCTTGGCCGCCCGCCCGGCCCGGCGCCCAGCTCACCCCTGTGGGCTGCTCCCATCCGACCTACGAGGGAGCTTGGACCGACAGCCTGGGCCACGTCGCGCTGCAGACTGCGCGCACCGCCATGGCGCTGCTCACCGCTCCGCCCGGCCCGGCAAGGGCGGCGTCCGGGAACCCCTACGGAGATCTGCAGGTGGTCACTCTCTACCGGCGCGGCCGCCCGGTGCATCCCCGCTGGCAGACACGAGACCTGACGGTGCACCCCGGCTGCCCGCTCCACCAACCGAAGGCTCTTCACCGGGCCGTGTGGTCATCAGTGCGGGGCTGCACGCTGCCGGCCGCGGAGAACGCCACCCGAGGCACAGTTGACCGCCGGTGAGCACCGGTGGCGCTGGCAGAAGCGGCCCCAGGGTGCCATCGAGTGGATCGCGCCTGCACCGGGGCAGTTGGGCGCCGACGGCGGCACGGTCGGCGTGAGTCCCCCCAGCCCGCACCCGGACCGCTGCCCGACCTGCGGCCGGCGCGCACGCATCCGCGTCGCCTTCCTCCTGCTGCCCGTGTGCTCGCCGTTCAGCCCCGTAGGAGAGGGCTGCTCAAGAGTCCACGCGACCCGGACCATCGCGGCGAGGTGGTCGAGCTGGGCAGACGTCGCCGCCGCGCACACCGAGGCGGCCGCCGAGCTCCGCCATCGGCCGGACGGTACGGAGTGGCACGAGCGGACCGTCGCCTACCTCGAGCAGCGCGGCCAGTACGCCGCGTTCCTGGCCGCCGCACCCAGCGACTCCGCACGCCGCCTGGCCCTGGGCCTGTGGAGCGGCGACCCGCCCCGGCTCAGCGTGGCCGACACCGCAACGCTCATCGCGGGCGTCCTGACCGAACCACCCGCACAGGACACACAGACCGACACCGGGGAGGCCGACCCGAAGCACTGACAAGCTCCACCGAGGGCCTGTCCCCTGGGCCCGTGTGCCACCACCCACATCGCTCAAGGCGGCTCCAAGGACAAGCCGGAGTCTTCGTCCGCCGTCAACGAGTTCGTCCTGGCTCCTTCCGCCCGATGACACCGACGAAGTAGCCCCGACCTCGTCGGCAGACCGCGGCCGCAACGACGGCGGCAGGGACAGGCCGCTTGCGTGAGAGCGTCTCGCTATGACTGACCTGACGCCCACCGGTTGGTGCTTCTGTGGATGCGGCGAAGCTACGAAGCCGACTCGCTTCTTCGTGCAGACGCACGACCGTGTCGCCGAAACGGCCGTAATCCGTGAGAAGTACGGGTCGATCGCCGCCTTTGTCGTTGCACACGGCTACGGCCCGGACGTGCCCGTGCCGCCGACCAAGGCAGGCCTCTAGGACGTGTCTCCCAAGACCGACTCACGTTGCGCTACAGCGGGCGGATCATCGACAAGATGTCGGTGCGATCTTGCTGTGGCGACGAGGTGAAACCGAGACGGTCGTACACACGCCAGGCGACCACGTTGTCCGCTACAACGTTCAGTCGCACCTCGCTTGCGCCGAGAATCTTGGCCTGCTCCAGTGCTGCGGCGACCAGTTGATTACCCAGCCCTCGACCTCGTCTCACCGGATCGAGCAGGACACGCCCCAACCGGACGCTGGTACCGATCGAGGTCAACTCGAAGTGGCCAACGGGCTCATCGCCGTCGGTCATCACCCAGGCTGTGCGGTTCTCGGCCGCGCCGTTGATCATCTGCTGCGAGGTGAGCGGCCAGGTCAGCCGTGGCCCTGCGAACCGGTGAAGCGCCGCGGCGTCGGGTACCCAACTGACAATGACGGGCACGTCCTCGGCTTGCCGGCGGCGTACACGAATCACGGTCGGGACACTAGCGACCTGCGCTCACCTGAACTGGTAGTTCAGGGACGTGGAGCTTGACCCGATTCTCGGGACACATTCGCCCTCCTCAAGCAGTGGCGCGGCCTGGCCACCAGATACGAAAAGCACGCACTCATCTACCGCGGTGCCGTCGTCCTGGTCGCTGTCCTCGCCTGGACCCGCACTTGAGAGACATGCCTAGGCCGAAGGCCGCCACTGGGTCAGGCGCACCGCACCCAGGCCGGACTGTGCGGCTCGGTGAGCCACCACGGCGTTGGACAGCAACGCGAAGCAGACCGCGTCGAGGAGCTGGCGGCGCCAGCCCAAGCTCATCGCCCTGTTCACCAGCAGCGACCGCTTGAACGCACTGTTGAATGCCTCGGAGTCGTTGCGGATCCCGTAGAGCCGGGCGAAGTCCTCCTCGCCTTCAGCGATCAGCCGCACGTTCTCGGCACGGCGGGCATCAGGGTCGCCGGGCTCACCATGCGGGGTGATCCAGGCGTCGAAGTCGCCCCGGGCGCAGGGCACCACGAAGGCGGCGGAGAAGTGGTAGTTGCCGTTGCCACGGCGGGGGCGCTTCACCTGCCGGCGGATGAGCCGGTGGGTCACCACCGGGTCACCGGCGTCGTCGAGCGTCACCTCTGCGACCGCGCCATCGACGGCGGCGAGGGTGTGGGTGCACGCGCCGTCGTCGGTGTCGTGCTCCCAGTTGCCCAGCGGGTAGCTCTTGACGGCCTTCATCCCGCCCCGCTGGGCCTTCTCCGCGTCACTGAGCGGAGCTGCGGCGACCTTGTTGACCACGACCAGCCCGTGCCGCGTCATCAGCTGCTCCAGGTGCACGCCGCGCAGCGCGCCGTCGTAGACCACCGCCTGCACCCCGGCGCCGGCGACGCGATGCACCTCCCCGATGAGCCGCACAGCGGCCTCAGCCTCCCGCCCGGGTCGCTCAGCCCGCCCGACCGCGAGCACGACCCGCTGAAACGCCGCGTCGCCGCGGGCGTAGACGACCACCAGGTTGGTGCCGTGCACCGGGCCGGTATGCCCGTGCCACTCCGCGCTGTCGGGGTCGTAGCGGCGGGTGGGTGTGTCGACCAGCTCGCCGGTGTCCTTGTCGCGGTAGCGGCGGACCCGCTCCCCCGTCTCCGGGTCGTCGATCCACACCACGGTCGGCGGCTTGTACAGCGAGCGGACGACGGTGCCGTCGCCGTAGACCGTGCGAGACCGGGCCGGATGGTTCAGCGACCCCGGGCCCTTCGGATCCAGCAGCCCGAGGGAGCGTGCCTGAGCCACCGAGCCGGCGATGAACAGCCGGTGCATCTCAGCCAGCGCCTCGTCGGTGGTGAGATGGGTGTTGCGGGCGTACTGCCAGGCCGCCCACGTCGGCGGCCGGTCCCCCGGCGGCGCCCACAGCTCGTCAGGCAGTTCGTCCCGCATGGCGGCGGCCTCGGTCTGCATCAGCGGCCACAGGCCGCCGGTGCGCAGCTCGGCGTCCAGCTTCGCCCCCGAACGGGTCATCCGGGCCAGCACGCCGAAGGCGATAAGCAGGTAGCCGGGGTACACAGGCCGGCGACCCACCGGCGGATCCGCGGGGATGAGCGCGCCCAGCTCGTAGATCGGCCGGTGGCGCATGACGGCCCGCACCTGCTCCACGGTCGAGGGCACAGCACTACGCGGGCGGCTCATCGCGCCTCCCGCCAGGCCAGCGCGACGTCCTCGGCGGCGGAGTCCAGGCTGCGTGCACCCAGCCGGCGGGCCACCTCCTCGATCGGGGCGCCCGCATCGAGGAGTTCGCGGCCAGCCCAGTGCCGCAGCGACGCCGGGCGGACATCCGGCTCCGCGTTCAGCCCGGCCAGGTCCAGGACGGTGCCGAGCGCATTGCAGACGCTGGCCTGCCCGACATGCCCACCGGGCCTCGCCGCGCCGCGGTAGGCCAGCAGCGTGTCGGGGGCAGCACCAGAGGCATGCAGTGTCTCCAGGTGGCGGATCAGCACGGCCTGGCCCCACGCGGTGAGCGTCCCGGTGCGCGGGTCGTGGCGGCGTGTGCCGGGCAGCTGCACCGCCGCGGGTCGGTGCGGGTGGTCCAGGTCGCGGATCCGAAGCGCGCTGATCTCGCTGGACACTGCGGTGGTCTCCCCCAGCGCCCAGCAGACCGCCAGCCGCAGCGTCTTCGCTCCCACGCCCATCCGGCTCGACATCCGGCACAGCGCCGCCTCGTCGGAGGTCAGGGGTCGTGCGGCGAGCACGCCGCGCGGCGGCAGCACCAGGTCCAGCGTGGGATCCCCGTCGTACTCGCCACGAGACCGCAGCGATCGGTACAGCATCCGCAGACAGGTGCGCCGGGCGTGCATGGTGGCCAGCTCCGGCGGTAGCCCGGCCCGCGTCGGAGCGTGCACGAACGCCGCGGCGTCCGATGGCCGCTCCTGCCCGAACCGGTGCACACCGGTGCGTTCCAGTCGGCGCACGTACCGGCCGACCGTCTCGGTGGCGCGCAGCATCGTCTGCTCGCTGATCAACCGCTCGTCGCGCCACTGCGCAATCACCGCGGCCATCGCGTCGGCCAGCGGTGGCCCGGCTGTCGCCGTGGCCGTCGCCGGCGGGGTGCTCTTGGCGGCTACCCGTCGCCCCACGTCGTCTCCCTTGGTCGGGTGTGTGACGGGGGCAAGGTGCGGGCGATCCCCGCGGCTGCATTCGCCCGCACCCCCGATCACGTGCGTTCTCGGGCTCGTCGGCGGGTGATTGCGCAGCAGCCAGGAACCGCGCACAGACCTCCAAGTCCGGTCTCGTGCCGGTGACCGCCGGCGTCACGCCCGGACCGCCTTCGGGCGGGCCCTTTGCGGCTCATCCCCATAGCGATGGCCGCAGACAACTCCACAGAGACGCACAGACCGCGCGGCGCGCCGCCGCGGACGCACGTCGCGCGCCGATGGCATCGAAGGAGGTGATGAGCAGCCACCGGGCGCGACGGGGACAGGCTCCGGCACAGAGGAGGTGATCAGCCGCCGTAGCCACCCATGCACCCGCCACGCAGGCGAGCTCACGGGAGCTTGTCGCCGCCCCGGTCCAGCCGACCACCCGAGTAAAGGACGCGACCCCAGCAGCCGATGGTTCGACGACCACCGTCGGTGAGAGCGGAGCGGAGCGCAGTGACTGATCTGGGTTCCAGTGCACCAGGCGTCCACGTCGGGGAACTGGCTGGCCGCACGAGCGGCGACATGGAAGGCGGCCAGGAGCCGCGCGCGCAGGGCGAGAACAAGTCCCGAAGGTCGTTGATGATCGCCTCGCTGATCTGCAACGTGGTGCTCTTCGGCGGCCTTGCCGTGGCGGGCGTGGCCCTACACAGGGTCGATGAGCGGCTCGACTCAGTGGCAGAGCAAGCTGCTGCGCCCGGTCCTCCCGGCCCTCAAGGCGATCGGGGACCGGCAGGGCCCGCAGGACCTCCCGGAGTCGACGGCGAAGACGGCGAGACATGCCAGTTCGGTTCTCCGGTGCGCATGATGGTCGTCACGGGCGTTCGGTCTGGGGTTTCCCCTGGCGATCCGGTCAGGGTCACGATGGACTCGATCGAGGTCTGCCAGTAAGCGGACGTCGGTATCAGGCTGTGTCAGCTGGAAGCTCTGTTGGCCAGCGTTGAGACGTGCGCGGACTCGGCGGAGGATGGCGTGGGTACCAGCCGGTGAAATGCTGGAGAGACGCCGCCGGCCGGCCGAGGACGCTGGTTTCGTCCTCGGCCGGCCGGCCGGCCGTTCCTCCTCGGACTCCGTCAGGCGGCGACCCCCAGGTCGTCGCTCAGCGAGTCCAGCTCCTTCTCGAGGGCGTCCATGAGCCGGTCTACCTTGTCGAGCGCGATCCGCATCCGGCGGATGCGGGCGACGAGCGCGTCGCTGGAGCCGTGGACTCCTCACCGCTCTCCGAGCTGCTCTTCGCGAGGGCCTTGAGGGGCTCCTCCGTCCGGCTCTCCGGACGCCGGTAGTAGCTCCCCTGCCCCAGGTGACGGAGCAGGCTTCGAGCCGGACTGGAGCGGCGACGACGCGGGCGTTCGCCGCGTAGAGGGGCGCCCCTCTAGATGTCGCGCGGTCCGGACGACCCCCTCCGGCCCGTCCCGTCACAGGAACGCTCGAGCGTCGATACTGATCTCCGTGAGCATGTCCTCCAGGCGCGTCCGCTTCTACGAAATCCTCAGCGACGCCGGCGAGCGCCTGCAGCCGATCGATGTGGAGAAGCACTTCTTCGACGTCGTCGCGTCCCTCCCACCAGGGGCGACCGAGCATTGGCGGAACGAGTACGGGCTCCGTGCACGAGGACGGGTCTGGCGCCCCGCCGCCGGCGCTGGAGCTCGACCGCGGACCGATCTGATCGTCATCGATCGGGTCCATCGCGAGCCCAACTTCAACTACGTCTCCCCTGGCGGCACCTACTCGGAGCACCGGTTCCCCGACGACGACACCGAGTTCGCGGAGCCGAAGTTCCTCGCCTTCTTCGAGCGCAACCTGGTTGCCACCTTCACCAGCGGGCTGCGTATGACGGCGGTGGAGGCCAGCATCAACACGTGGCGGTCGGCCCGCTCTCTCGCGCCGATCACCTTCGCGCCCGTGGTCGACACCGATCGGCTGAAGCGGCTGGCCGAGGCGGACTCCGTGGGCAAGCTGGCGGTACAGCTCCCGGCAGAGGTCGCCCGAAGGGTCTACAACGAGCGCACCACGACCCTGGGACGCTTCATCCACAGTCGCGCGCAGCGGGAGGGCCGGATCGCCATCGAACTGCAGATCGACATCTCGGACCAGGATGCCTCTGATGAACTTCGGGACGAGCTGAGCTTCCTTCTGGAGGACGACGTCTACAGCGAGCTGGTGGACCAGGAAGGCACTGGGGTGGTCGCCACCTACTACACCGAGGACAGCCGGGCGCCGCACAGCCACAACTTCCTCGGACAAGCCCTGGCGATCACCGTGCAGGTCGAGGTTCCTGAGCCCGAGCTGGGGCCGCAGCCGTGGAGCGCGAGCGAGGCGCTCGTGGACGCGTTTGCACGGCGGCGCGATCGAATCGAGCAGGTTGTCCCCGAGGATGGCTAGCCTCCGGAGCATGGCGGCCAGACGCAGGCTTCGTGACCGAATCGAGGATCTCGTACTCGAACGACCGGTCCTGGACTACGTCGGCGCCCTCATAACCGTGGGCCTACTACTCGGCCTCGCCCAGTACTTCGCCGGGGCCGACGTCCTCGGCCACCTCTCGGACGTAGCCCGGGTGGAGCTGTACGGACGCCTGATCGCCCCCCTGTCGATCGTCGCGAGCATCGCCACAGCCGCCCTTGCGGTGTACGCCGGCAACCAAGGCCCGACGATGACGCTGCTCCGCGCCGCATACGGCGCTCGAGTCCTCAAGCAGTTCCGAGGTGCCGCCGTGGCGGCGGTCGTCGGCGTCGTCATCTTGATCGCGGCGTACGTCGCACAGACCGGCTACAACGCCGACTGGACGCGGTGGGTCGTCATCGGCGCGACGGCGTTCATCGTTCTACGAACCATCAGGGTGCTGTTCTTCTACAGCCACATCCTCAAGATCGTGGACGAGGACAAGACCCCGCTACCCCCGCGTCCGCGCTTGGACGACCTGCCTGCGCGCCGCCCCAACCCGACCCGCTAGTCCCGGCTCATGACAGGGCCGCGCAGCGATGCGGGGCGCCCTCCGGAGCGACGTCTTCGGTCAGCGCCCATGTCGCGTGGGAACCGATCACCGTTCCCGGCCCAGTCGACATGCGTTCCGTCCGACGGGCGGCGGCGTCCCAGCAGGACAGTGATGGACCGTTCGGACCGCATGCGAAGTAGCAGGTGAAGGGGGTTTTCTGCATCCACCAGAGGCCCGGGACGCGGAACGGGTCCCGGGCCGAGGATAGAGACACCGCCGGCGGGGCCCACCGTTGCGCACCCGCCGTCAGTCTCTCCACGGCGGACCGACGGTCGGCGCACAACCGCGAGGTGGCGACCGGCGCGGGCCTCAGAAGATCGCCATGAACAGCAGCACGAGGATCGCGGTCACCACGAGGCTGACCAGCAGGGAGCCCAGGCAGCCGAGGCGGTTGGAGAAGAAGAAGAACATCCACCGCCGATGCCCACGAGCGCCGGTCAGCACACCCGGCCGAGCAGTTCCTGCAGCCGCAGCCCGTCCTCGTCAGCCGCGGGCGGTCACTTCTGCACGTGCCGCTGCGGCAGCCGGGCGAAGGCGCGCCCGGCCTCGTAGCGGACCTCCATCTTCTCCTGGGCCACCGCCGACGGGCCGCGGCGCGGCTGCCCGTTGTCCAGGTCGAACGCGGAGCCGTGCCACGGGCACACCAGGCAGGTGCTGCCGTGCACCTCCTCCAGCTCCCCCTCGGCCAGCGGGCCGCCCACGTGCGCGCACGCGCCGACGAAGGCGTCGACCCGCGGGCCGCGCCGGACGGCGGCGATCGGCACCGGCGTGCCCTGCCCCTCCCCGGTGCGCAGCGTGGGGCGCCCCTCGGGGAGGTCGTCGAGCGGCCCGAGGTCGATCCAGTCGGTGGTCATCTGCCGGGCGGTCGCCGTCGAGTGGTTCGCCCCGGCCGCCTGCGCGTAGGACATGTGCCCGCCGATGGCGGCCGACCCGCTCGCCAGGCCCAGTCCGCTGTAGGCCAGCGCCAGGCCCAGCCCACCTCGCCCCTTCGCCCGGGCGACGAGCGAGCCGACGTAGAGGCCGAGGGCCGCCACGTTCGCCACCGCGTGCACCGCACCCAGGCGCCGCACGTCGTCGTCCTGCTCGGACCAGTCGGCCGCACCGGCCATCGCGGTCGGCACGCTGGCGGCGACCCCGGTGCCGATCAGCACGGTGGCGGCCGGCCGGGTCGGCGGCGCCAGGTCGAGGATCCCGGCGGAGGCCCAGGTGCCGACCGGCACCATGGCCAGGATCGGGTGCACCGGATGGCCCAGCCAGCTGCCGTGCAGCAGGTCCTTGAACCCCTGCGGCCGCAGCAGGCCGTTGACCGCCTTGCGGGCGGCCTCCAGCTGCTCGTCGAACCTCGACACCTCGGACAGGCGGTCCAGCACACCCAGCAGGCTCATGCGCCCTCCCCTACCCGGCAGAGCCCGCCGGAATCCGGGAGTCGGCGAGTGCAGCCAGGAGGCCCGCGGTGAGCAGCCCCGCCACCACCGCCCCCGCCGCGTTGAGGGCGGCGTCGACCGGGGACACCACCCGCCCCAGCGGCAGCTGCCACTGCAGCAGCTCGATCGCTGCTCCGGCGGCGACCGCCACCGTGCCCAGCCGGGCCGGCGGCCGCAGCGCCGGCCAGCGGAGCACCGCCAGCACGGCCGCCGGGGCCAGCAGCAGCAGGTTCCCGACCAGCTGGACCGCGACCCCCGGGCGCTCGGCCGCCGTGGCGTACCAGCGCAGTTCGGCCACCGGGTCCGCCCAGGAGGTCACCCCCGCGGCCGCCGGGGTCAGCGTGACGAGGGCGACCAGCAGCAGCACGCCGGCCAGGCCCAGCTCCAGGCCCCGGTGGGTGCCCGCCGTCGTCACCGGAAGGCCGCCCAGTCGATCTCTTCCGCCACCACCGCCACCGCGGCGGCGCCGACGGCGTCGACCTCCCCGGCCAGCGCGGGCAGCGCCTCGACCCCGGCCGTCGTCCGCAGCCGCGCGGCCAGCCGGTCCGCGGCGTGCCGCAACCGGGCGGACGCCGGGCCGTCGACCTCCGGGGGCGGCTCCAGCACGTACTCCTGCCCGAGCTCCGCGCAGAGCCCGGGCAGGCGGGCGAGCAGTCCGGCGCTGGCGGCGGCGGTCCGCCACGCCACACCGGACACCAGCTCCGGCCGGCAGGTGCCTGCGGCCTCGGCCCAGCGCAGCAGGGCCACCACCTCCGCCCAGAGGACGTCCGACACCACCTGGGTCGCGGCGCCGCCGGACGGGGGTCGGTGGGCGCGGACCAGCACCCCGGACAGCGTGGGGTCGAACAACCAGGAACGACGCTCCGGATCGCGCATGGACCGACGCTGGCGTGGGCACCTGACGGGCGCCTGACGCGCACCTGGGAAACGGCTGGCAGCTCGACGGGTGACCGACCTCATGGGAAGTTGCACGACGCACCGGGAATTCACAGGCGTCACACGGGTTCCATGCCCGAGCATGGTCCTGACCACGTCCAGGCCCTGCACCGCCCTTGAGAGGAACCTCGCGTGACCTGCCCGTCCCTGCTGCGCCGCTCCGCCATCAGCGGCGTCCACGAGGGGCACCTGCTGGTCACGGCCGGCCGACGGCGGGCCACCTCCCTGCTGCGTGCGGCCGCCGTCCGGCTGCGCCAGGACGACGCCGTCGCCCAGTTCGCCCGCTTCGTGGTGGTCGGCGGCCTGTCCAGCGCGCTGTACGCCGCCGTCTTCGTGGGCCTCGGCCCCCTCGGCGACCAGCCCGCCAACCTCTCCGGGGCGATCGCCTCCACGCTGCTGGCCAACGAGCTGCACCGGCGGCTGACCTTCCACGCCGGCGGCCGCGTCTCCTGGTTCACCGCACAGTGGGAGGGCGGCGGGCTGGCCGGCATCGGGCTGGTCGCCACCTCCCTCGCCCTGGCGGGGGTGCACGCCCTGGTCGGCGACATCGGCACCGGCCCGCAGCTGTGCCTGATCGCGGCGGTCACCGGGCTCATCGGGCTGATCCGGTTCGTCGCCCTGCGCAGCTGGGTCTTCCCCGCCGCAGGCGAACGGCAGGAGTAGCCGCACCGGCCCTCGGGTAGCGGGGCCACCGCTGGTTGAACCCGCAACCACGCCCGACCCGAGGAGTCCACCGTGGCGAAGATCGCCGTCGTCTACTACTCGTCCACCGGCAACACCCACCAGCTGGCCGCCGCGCTCGCCGAGGGCGCCGCCGATGCGGGAGCCGAGGTCCGCCTGCGCCGGGTGCCCGAGCTGGCCCCCGCCGAGGCCATCGCCTCCAACCCCCTGTGGCAGGCGCACGTCGACACGACCGCGGGCGAGGTCGAGGAGGCCACCCCGGCCGACATGGAGTGGGCCGACGGCTACGCGCTGGGCACGCCCACCCGCTTCGGCACGCCCGCTGCGCAGATGAAGCAGTTCATCGACACCCTCGGCGGCCTCTGGTTCACCGGGAAGCTCGCCAACAAGGGCGCCACGGCGTTCACCAGCGCGCAGAACGTCCACGGCGGCAACGAGTCGACGATCCTGACGCTGTTCAACGTCTTCTCCCACTTCGGGGCGGTCATCGTGCCCCCCGGGTACACCGACCCGCTGCTGTTCGCCGCCGGCGGCAACCCGTACGGCGTCTCGAACGCCTCCGGTGGCCAGTCCGCCACCGCCACCGAGGCCGAGCTCGCCGCCGCCCGCTACCAGGGACGCCGGCTGGCCGAGGTGACCGCCAAGCTCGTCGCCTGAGCGCCCGCGCCGACCCGCCGGAGCCCGAGCGGTCACCCCGCCCGGGCTCCGGCGCGCCCTACGCTCCAGGCATGCCGACCCAGCCCGCCCGCCGCACCCGCTCCACCGCCGCGACGCTCGCCGTCGGAGCACTGCTGTTGGCCCCGCTCACCGCCTGCAGCTTCAGCTCGGAGAACGTCTCCTGCGCCGACAACCGGTGCACGGTCACCCTGTCCGGCGAGGGCGCCTCCGCCACGGTGCTCGGCACCGACATCAGCTTCGGCGGCGTGCAGGACGGCCAGGCCACCGTCTCGGTGGGCGACACCTCCGTCTCCTGCGGGGAGGGCGACACCGTGTCGGCCGGGCCGCTCGAGCTCGCGTGCACGTCGGTGGACAGCGACTCGGTCGAGCTGACCGCCTCGCTGGGCTGAGCCCGGCTCAGGGCGCTCGGGTCAGGGCGCTCGGGTCGGGGCGCTCGGGTCAGGGCGCCTTCGCCACGTCGACCACCAGCCGGGGCGGATCGCTCAGCGCCGACACCCGGAACGGCAGCCGGCCGGAGGTGCCGATCCAGGCCAGCGACTGCCCCTCGAAGGTCCCGTCGTAGACGACGCCCTCGACCGGCCCGGTCCCGCTGCCCACCGGGCCGCGGGACAGCTCCTCGGCGCCGGTGTCGTAGGGGTAGCTCGTGCCGGTGAGGATCACCTGGAGGTACGCCTCACCCGGGACGTCGACCGGCGCGCCCTTCCCCTGCGACGTCGGCTGGTCCACGTACTCGACCTGCCAGCCCGGCGCCCCGGTTCCGGCGAGCTCGAACACCACCCGTTCGAAGCCCTCGTGGTCGCCGATCCGCACCGACGTCGCGGTCAACCCCTCGGCACCGGCCGGGTCACCGCTGGCGGCGGCCGTGCCGGTGGGCACGTCGACGGGCTCGGCGCCCTCGTCCGGAGCGGCGGCGGGGCTCGTCGCGGTCGCGGTGGGGGCCGGGGCGCTGGAGGTCGTCCCGCCGGAGGCGGCGGTGTCGGTGTCGGTCGGCTCCCCCTGGCCGCACCCGGCGAGGAGCAGGGTGGCGGTCAGCAGGACGACGGAGCTGGCCCCACGGGACAACCGGCGGATGCGCACACCGCGATGCTGGCACGCCGGGGACCTGCGACGGAGCCGCCACGCGGTCCGGCCGGACAGCCGCGGGCGGGAGAGCCCGGCACCCCCGCCCGACCCCCCGGTGGGAGCCGCTTCCGGGGGCATGTATGGTTCTCCATGCCTCCGGCGCTGATGAGCCCTCATCGTCTAGCGGTCCAGGACGCCGCCCTTTCAAGGCGGTAGCACGGGTTCGAACCCCGTTGGGGGCACGCAGGACCGAGCCGGGCGACCGGCACGGAGCACCACAGCACGGCACGCACCAGAGAACAGCACGATCGCAAGGCCCTGTAGCGCAGTTGGTTAGCGCGCCGCCCTGTCACGGCGGAGGTCGCGGGTTCGAGTCCCGTCAGGGTCGCCATCCGGCGCCCGGCACCAGCCGGGTCCGGTGGGGGCAGGTAGCTCAGTCGGTACGAGCGCTCGCCTGAAAAGCGAGAGGTCGGCGGTTCGACCCCGCCCCTGCCCACCCACTCCCCTCTGTCGCGCGGTCCCGCTGCCACTCGGCCGGTTGACAGCCACTTCCTGGCCCGGTCACAGGGAACTCGCAGGCTCGCCCGTCAGAGTTCGGGCATGACGACGAGCACCCCCTCGGCCCCCAGCTCCCGGGCCCAGCTGACCCGCCCCGACGGCAGCGCCCTGCGGGTGCTGGTCGTCGACGACGAGCCCTCCATCTGCGAGCTGCTGTCGATGGCGCTCCGGTACGAAGGCTGGGACGTGCGCACCGCGGCCGACGGCGCCGAGGCGGTCCGCACCGCCCGCGACTTCCGGCCCGACGCCGTCGTCCTGGACGTGATGCTGCCGGACATGGACGGCCTGGAGGTGCTGCGCCGGCTGCGCGCGGACACCCCGCTGGTGCCGGTCGTCTTCCTCACCGCCAAGGACGCGCTGGAGGACCGGATCGCCGGCCTCACCGCCGGCGGTGACGACTACGTCACCAAGCCGTTCAGCCTGGAGGAGGTCGCCGCCCGGCTGCGCGGCCTGCTGCGCCGCACCAGCCGCGTCGTCGCCGACGACGGCCTGCTGGTGGTGGGCGACCTCACGCTGAACGAGGAGAGCCACGAGGTCACCCGCGGCGGCGACGACATCCGGCTCACCGCCACCGAGTTCGAGCTGCTGCGCTACCTCATGCGCAACCCCAAGCGGGTGCTGTCCAAGGCGCAGATCCTCGACCGGGTGTGGCAGTACGACTTCGGCGGCCAGGGCAACATCGTCGAGCTCTACATCTCCTACCTGCGCCGCAAGATCGACGCCGGCCGGACGCCGATGATCCACACGCTCCGGGGCGCCGGGTACGTGATCAAGCCCGCTGCCTGACACGCTGGCGCCGGTGAGCTCCGGCCCCTCCCGTCGTTCCCGCCGTTCGCTGCGCACCCGGCTGCTGGTCGCGTTCGTCGTCCCGCTGGTCGGTGTCCTCGTGCTGGTCGGCGTCGTCTCGGTGACCGCGCTGCGGTCGGAGCTCATCAGCCAGGTCGACACGCAGCTCGGGGCGGTCGCCGACCGCGCCAGAGACCCCGACCGGGGCCCCCGGCCCGGGGGCGACGGTCGCCGCGGGCCGGACGGCCTGGGCGCTCCCGGTCAGGGAGAGGGGACCCTGGTCGCCGAGATGAGCGACGGGGCCGTCGCCCGGTCCGGGGTGCTGGCCCAGAGCGGCGAGGAGCTGCCGCTGACCGACGCCCAGGACGCCGTGCTGGCCGAGCTGCCCACCGACGGCGAGCCGGTGACCCGGGATCTCGGCGGCGAGCTGGGCAGCTACCGGCTGGTGGCGCGCCCGACCCCCGGCGACGACGTGCTGGTGACCGGTCTGCCGCTGCGCGGTGCGGCCGGTGCCGTGCGCAGCCTGGTCACCGTCGAGCTCCTGGCCGGCCTGGTCGCCCTGCTCGCCGCCGCGGGCGCCGCCGTGCTGGTCATCCGCCGCGCCCTGCGACCGCTGGACCGGGTGGCCGCCACCGCGACCCGGGTGGCCGAGCTGCCGCTGGCCAGCGGCGAGGTGCGGCTGGCCGAGCGGGTGCCCCCGCAGGACACCGACCCCGGCACCGAGGTCGGCCAGGTCGGGACGGCGCTGAACCGGCTCCTGGACCACGTCGAGGGGTCGCTGGCCGCCCGCCAGGCGTCGGAGACCCAGGTCAGGCAGTTCGTCGCGGACGCCAGCCACGAGCTGCGCACGCCGCTGGCCTCCATCCGCGGCTACGCAGAGCTGGTGCGCCGCCAGCGCGACGAGGTGCCGGCCGACGTCGGGCAGGCGATGCGCCGGGTGGAGTCCGAGGCGGTCCGCATGACCGAGCTGGTCGAGGAGCTGCTGCTGCTCGCCCGCCTGGACGCCGACGCCGAGGCCGGGCGGGAGCTGGCCACCGAGGAGGTCGACCTGACCGCGCTGGTGGTCGACGTGGTCACCGACGCGCACGTCGCCGGCCCCGGGCACCACTGGCAGCTGGACCTGCCCGACGAACCGGTGCTGGTACCCGGCGACGCCGCCCGGCTGCACCAGGTGGTGGCCAACCTGCTCGCCAACGTGCACGCGCACACCCCGGAGGGGACGACGGCGACCACCCGGTTGCGCACCGAGGGCGGCTGGGCGGTGCTGCGTGTGGCCGACGACGGGCCGGGGGTCCCTGCCGCGCTCCAGGCGCACGCCTTCGAGCGGTTCGCCCGCGGGGACGCCTCCCGGTCACGCAACGCCGGCAGCACCGGTCTGGGGCTGGCGATCGTGCAGGCCGTGGTGGCCGCCCACGGCGGCACGGTGGGGCTGATCAGCGCACCGGGCGCCACCGAGATCACGGTGCGGCTGCCCGGCGCGACCACGGCGCCGGCGGCCTGAGCGGGCCCGGCGCGGGGGGGGGGGGGGACCTCAGACCGACAGCGCGTCGGCGGCGACCTGCGCGTAGACCTGGGCGTGCAGCCGCCGCACCGCCTCCGCCTGCTCGGTGCGCCACTGCCGGTCGACGCGGGCGGGCGCGGGCCGGGTCAGCGCGGCGACGACCGCGGAGTTCAGCGAGGCGGCGTCCAGCCCCGCGCGGGGCTCGTTGCCGTACACGACGACGTCGGACCACTGCTGGGTGTGGTAGCCCCCGCCGGGGACGACCGCGCGCGTGCCGGCGTCCCGGCACAGCTCCACCCAGCTGTCGTGCGTGCCCGACCGCCGGGGCAGCACCGACACGTGCAGCTCCTGCAGGTGGCGCACCCACGAGGCAGGGTCCTCGGCCCAGCTGGACCGCAGCTCCAGCTCCCCCGCCGCGGCCAGCGCGGCGAGCTCCGACAGCCGGGCGGCGACGTCGACGTCGGGGTGCACGTCGACCCGCAGCCGCCCGCCGCCGGAGACGGCCCCGGACAGGGCGGCCCGCACCAGCTCCACCGGCTCGGCGACCTCTGGCTCGAGCCGGCCCAGGTGCACGCCGACCAGCCGGGTCTCCCGGCCCACGTCGGGGGTGGGCGCGGCCAGCGACGGGTGGGCGACCACGATCGCGGTCCGGGCGAACCGGTCGGCGATCTCGTCGGCCGCACCGGGGGTCAGCGTGAGCACCACCTCGGCGGTGGTCAGCAGCGTGCGCAGGTGCGCCTGGTGGCGCCCCGGCGTGGTCCCGGCCGGAGGTCGCAGGTCGTGCACGGTGACCAGCAGCGGCACCCCGGCCCGCCGCACGGCCGCGGTCCAGCGGTCCATCTCGGGGATCGTGAGGTGCTCGTAGCCGGCGTGCAGGTGCAGCACGTCCACCTCCCCGGCGTGCGCGTCGAGGTGGTCGGGGTCCAGCCACGGGCTCGGGGTGGTGTCCGGGCCGACCGGCACGACGGAGGCGGGCAGGACGGCCGCGACGTACGGGCTGCGAGCGGGGACGCTCGCCACCCGCACGGTGGGCGCGCTCGATCCAGCGGGCACTGCGGTCACGCGGACGTACGCCTCCTGCGGTCGTGCACGGCGACAGGAGGGGTCCGGCGCTCCTCGACGGTCGGTGCGGTGCTGCTCAGCCTGCCCGACCCGGCTACCCCGCGTGCTCGGAGACCAACCCACAGCTCACCCCTGCGGGGGATCCGGTGACCGCGCGGCTGGCTGCGCAGAGGGCCTGGAGTCGGCTAGGTTCCGCGCACTCCCCCACGGCGGGGGGCGACCCGGGAGGCACACGCGTGGACGAGCACGGCGGAGCGGCCGCGACGTCCGCGCCCTCGGCCGATCCCGTGGCGGACCCGGCCCGGCGGTGCCGGCGGACGGACCCGCGGCTGGTGGTCGCGGGGCTGCTGGTCGTGCTGCTGGCGATCGGCGCCGTGGTCATGCTCGTGCTCCGCGGCCACCCGCTCACCGTCGACGGCCGCTACGTCACCGACCCGCCGGCGGTCCTCGCCGACGCCGACCGCCGGTTCGCGGACTACGTCGACCAGCGCACCGGTGCCCGCGGCCCGGACACCCGCTGCTGGTTCCAGCTGATCGACCCGGACGGCACCGAGGTCGCCCGTGAACTGCTGTGCGGCCCGGCGCTCTTCGTCGGCGGCGACCCCGGCCGCAGCTGGCTGCGGTTCCCGCTGACCGTGACCGCGGCCGGCGGCGACGTCCGGCTGCGCACCGCCGGCCTGCCCGCCGACCCCGAACCGCAGGCCGTGGACGACGCCGACCTGCTGTTCCGCCCCGACGGGAGCCGCCCGCCGTCCGGCAGCGCCGGCCTGCGGGTGCCCGAGGTGCCGCGCGCCGAGCCGGGGTTCACCGCCGTCGGTCCGTTCCCCGCGCTGCCCTGGACGGCACCCGCGGGGCCGGCCCGGCTCTCCGGCCCCGCGGCCGCGGTCACGGTGACCGGGCTGGCCACACCGGACGTCGTGGGTACCGGGGACGCCGCCCGCCGGCCCGCCGACGGCCAGCGGTTCCTGGCCGTGCGTTACACGGTCGACCCGGGCGAGGGCCGGTCCACCGCACCGCCCGCGCTGAGCTACCAGGTACCGGGCGCTGCGCCGGTGCCGGTCGCCCCGGCGCTGGTGGCACCCGGCAGCACGGTGGAGGCCGTGGTCGCCGTCCCCGCGGACGCGACGCAGGCCGACCTGGTGGTCCTCGACGACGGCGTCGAGCAGCGGCTGTCGCTGCTGGACGGCTCACCCGACCCGGGGAACGTGCAGGTGCTGGCGCGCACCAACCGGACGGCGGAGGTGGGCGCCAGCCGGCAGGTCGACGCCGCCTTCAGCGCCCCCGGCCGGGTGACCGCGTCCTTCCCGGTGACCGTGCGGCTGGACGCGGCGACGCTGCGGTGGTTCGCCGGCCCCGACGGGTCGGCGCAGCCCACCGACCCGTCCCGCGCGCACCTGGTGCTGGACGTGACCATGGCGCTGCCCGAGGGCGATCCGGGCGCCGTCCCGGTCGAGCTGCTCACCCTGGTGCTGCCCGACGGCACCCGGCGCCCCGGCATCGACCTCAGCCGGGCCGCCGACCGGGTGCTGGCCGCCTTCGACGTCCCGGCGGGCTTCACCGACGGCGAGGTCGTCGTCCGCGGCCGGGCCACCTTCCCCGACGGGCTGACCGCCGACCTGGGCGCCGGCGAGGCGCGGTTCCCCGTCGAGATCCCGGCGGGCTGAGCTCACTCCTGCGCGCGCAGCTCCGCGAGGATCGGCTTGGCGACGGCGAGGGCGTGGTTCGCCGCGGGGACGCCGGCGTAGACCGCGGTGTGCAGGCAGACCTCGGCGATCTCCTCGTCGGTCAGCCCGTTGTGCACCGCCGCCTTCACGTGCAGCGCGAACTCGTCCCAGTGCCGCAGCGCAGCCGTGATCGCCAGGGTGAGCATGCTGCGCTCCCGGCGCGCCAGCCCCGGCCGCTGCCACAGGTCGCCCCAGGCCACCCGGGTGATGAAGTCCTGGAAGTCGGCGGTGAGCGGGGTGACGGCGGCGACCGCGCGGTCGACGTGCGCGTCGCCGAGCACCTCCCGGCGCACCCGCATGCCGGCGGCGCGGCGCTGCTCGTCGGTCTCCAGCGGACCCTGCTCGGTCACAGCGTGCCACCCGTGGCGTGTGCGATCAGCGCGTCGGACACCTGGGCCACCTGCTCCAGGTTGGCCAGGTGGGCGGCCGGGCTCAGGCTCAGCAGCTTGGCACCGGGCACCCCCTCGGCGATGACCCGCTGGTGCTCCGGCGGCACCGCCAGGTCGTCGGCGCCGGAGACCACCAGCGTCGGCGCGGTGATCCGGGCCAGGTCCGGTCGCTGGTCCATCCGCGCGATCGCGGCGCAGCAGCCGGCGTAGCCCTCGTCGTCGGCGGCCGCCACCATCGCCTGCAGCCGGGCCACCAGGTCGGGGTGGGCGGCGGCGTACGCCGGGGTGAGCCACCGGCTGACCACCGGCTCGGCGATCACCTCCGTGCCCTGGGCGCGCACGGTGCGTGCCCGGTCCTCCCAGCTCTCGGCGTTGCCGGTGTACGCCGAGCTGCACAGCACCGCGAGGGTCAGCAGCCGCTGCGGCTCGCGGACCGCCAGCCGCAGCCCGGTCATCCCGCCGATGGAGACCCCGGCGACGTGCGCCCGGGCCACCCCGAGCCGGTCCAGCAGCGCGACGACGTCGTCGGCGAGGTCGTCGATCGTCGCGTCGCCCGGCACCGACGGCGACCGGCCGTGGCCGCGGGTGTCGTAGCGGACCACCCGGAACCGCTCGGTCAGCGCCGGCACCTGCGGGTCCCACATGGACAGGTCCGACCCCAACGAGTTGGACAGCAGCATCACCGGGGCGTCGGCCGGGCCCTCCACGACGGCGTGCACCTCGACGGCGGTCACGGAGCTCCTCCCTGCCCGGCGGCGTCCGCCTGGGTCGCGATGGTGTGCGCGGCGAGGGCGGCGTCGACCTGGGCGCCGGCCTCCCCCACGTCCGGTGTCGTGTCGGCCACCAGCGCGGCGCCGTCGACGTCGGCCCGTTCGAGCACGACGTCGGCCAGCGGCCGCCCCTGCTCGGCGGCGGTGCGGACGGCGGCTGCCGCGGCGTCGTGCGCGGGCCCGGCGCCCAGCGTGGGGCTGAGCGCCTCGGCCAGCGCGCCGGCCAGCAGCGGGTCGGTGGCGGCGGTGACGGTCGCGGCCATCCGCCCGGTGTCCAGGCGGAGGCTGGCCAGGCTCTCGGCGAGCCAGGACGCCGCCGAGCCGACGGTGCCCAGCAGGTCGGTCAGGGTGGGCCACTCGACGTGCCAGGTGCCCGCGCCCCGCTCGTGCTCCTGCTCCATGGCGGCGAAGAGGGTGGCCACCAGCCCGGGCGCCCGCCGCGCGCAGGCCCGCGCGGAGATCGCGGCCACCGGGTTGTTCTTGTGCGGCATCGCCGACGAGCCGCCGCGGCCCTCGGCGACCTCGGCGGCCTCGGCCACCTCGGTCTGCGCCAGCAGGACGACGTCGACGGCGACGGTGGCCACCACGCCGGCGGCCGCCCCGAGCACCCCGGCGACGTCGGCGATCGGCAGCCGGACGGTGAACCAGGGCACGTCGGTGGTCTGCAGCCCCAGCTCCTCGGCCAGCGCGGCGCGCAGGTCGACCCCCGACCCGCTGCTGGCCGCGAGGGTGCCGACCGCGCCGCCGTACTGCACCGGCAGCCCGGCCAGCACCGCCGCGATCCGGGTGCGCACCCCCTCGACCCCGGCCAGCCAGCCGGCCGCCTTGAGCCCCACCGTGGTGGGCAGCGCCTGCTGCAGCAGGGTGCGGCCGATCAGCACGTCGTCGCGGTGGTCGGTGGCCAGCCGGGCGCAGACCCCGGCCGCGGCGGCCAGGTCGGCGTCGACCAGCTGCAGCCCGCGCCGCGCCAGCAGCACCGCCGCGGTGTCGACGACGTCCTGGCTGGTGGCGCCGACGTGCACCGCGCGCGCCGCGTGCGGGCCCACGGCGTCCTGCAGCGCCCGGACCAGCGGCGGCACCGGGTTGCCGGCGTCCCCGGCGCGGGCGGCGACGCGGGCCAGGTCGAGCCGACCCGGGTCGGCGCACACCCGCCCGACCTCCTCGGCCGCGGTCTCCGCGACCAGCCCGACCCGGGCCGCGGCACGGGCCAACGCCGCCTCCACCTCCAGCAGGGCGACCAGCCAGGCGTCGCCGGCGCCGGCGTTCACCGGGCCGCGGGCGAAGGTGGCCGCGAGCAGCCCGGGCACGGGGAGTCCTGTCACCGGGCCATCCTGGCGGGTGCGCGGTCGCCGCGGTCGGTCACACCGCGAAGAAGACGGTCTCGTCTTCTCCCTGCAGGTGGATGTCGAGGACGTAGCCGTCGTCGGCGGGGGTGGCGATCAGCGTCGCTCGGGAGGCGTCGTCGGGCAGGCTGGCCAGCACGGCGTCCTCGGCGTTGGCCGCGGCCTCGTCGGCGAAGTAGATCCGGGTGACCACCCGGTCCAGCAGGCCGCGGGCGAACACCGAGACGTCGACGTGCGGCGCCTGCAGGCCACCCGCGCCGTCGGGCACCCGGCCGGGCTTGAGCGTGCAGATCGCGTACTGCCCGCCGTCCCGGGTCTGGGACCGGCCGAAGCCGCGGAAGCCGGGGTGCTCCACCGCGCCGCGCGGGTCGTCGGGGTGCGCGAACCGGCCGTCGGGGTCCGCCTGCCAGGTCTCGACCATCGCGTCGGGCACGACGTCGCCGTTGCCGTCGAACACCCGGCCGCGCAGCCAGATCGCACCGGAGGTGCCCTCGGCGACGGCGAAGGGGCCGTCGGGCCAGGTCAGCCCGATGGCCAGGTAGGGGCCGACGGTCGCACTGGGCGTGGTGCCGAACCGCAGCGGCTCGTCGAGGAAGCCCGAGCCCCGTCGTCCCGACCGGGGCTGGCTGATCTCGGTGCTCTCCGGCACGTCCAGCGGGTCACTCAGTGCCATCAGGCCACACCTCCTGCGCGACTCCGCGCCTCGTTCCGCTCCTCGGTCGCTGGCGCTCCCTGCGATGCTCGCTCGGCTGTCGTCACGCCACATCCCCGTCGTCGTCGGTCTCGAACGGCGTCTGGTCGGTGCCGCGCAGGACGATGTCCCACTCGAAGGCCAGCGCCCAGTCCGGCTGGGTGCGCTCCAGGTCGAACCGGCTGATCGCGCGGTGCCGGGCCGACGGCGGGATCGCCTGGAAGATGGGGTCCTGCCCGAACAGCGGGTCGTCCGGGAAGTACATCTGGGTGACCAGTCGCTGGGTGAACGCCCGGCCGAACAGGCTGAAGTGGATGTGCGCCGGCCGCCACGCGTTGTGGTGGTTGCCCCACGGGTAGGCGCCGGGCTTGATGGTGGTGAACTCGTACCGGCCCATGCTGTCGGTCATCACCCGACCCAGCCCGTCGAAGTGCGGGTCCAGCGGCGCCGGCCAGTTGTCGACGACGTGCCGGTAACGGCCGGCGGCGTTGGCCTGCCAGACCTCCACGAGCGCGTCGGGCACCGGGCGGCCGTCACTGTCGAGGACCCGGCCGAACACGATGATCCGCTGCCCCTGCGCCTCACCGCCCAGCCGCACCGTGAGGTCGGCGTCGGCGGCGGTCACCCGGTCCTCGCCCAGCACCGGGCCGGTCACCTCGGTGAGCCGGTGCGGCAGGTCGATCGGCGTGCGCAGCGGTGCCCGCAGCCCGGTGCTCTTGTACCCGGGGTGGGCCACCGGCGTGCGCTGCCCATCGGGTTCACGCAGGTAACGCGGCAGGATGAGGGCGCTGTCCTCCGCGGGCCGCGGCGCCCGCGATGTGGTCCCGGTCATGCCGGGAACGTACGGCGCGGGGCTAGGCTCTGACAGCCCTGACTTCCACTGAGCAGAACGGATCGCGCCGTGGCCGGAGGTGCAGCCGCACCCGGGCGGTCGGTGACCTCCCGGGCGCTCGGCGTGCTCGACGCGTTCGACAGCGGCCACCCGCGGCTCACCCTCTCGGAGGTCGCCGCCCGTTCGGGCACGCCGCTGACCACCACCCACCGCCTGCTCGGCGAGCTGGTGGAGTGGGGCGCGCTGGTCCGCCGCCCGGACGGCCGCTACGAGATCGGCCGCAAGCTCTGGGACCTGGGCCTGCTGGCCCCCGTGCAGCTGGAGCTGCGGCAGGTGGCCGCCCCGTTCCTGCTCGACGTGCACACCGCCACCCGCGACACCGTGCACCTCGCCGTCCGGGAGGGCCTGCGCGCGCTCTACGTCGAGCGGATCTCCGGGCGCGAGTCGGTGCCGGTCGTCAGCACCGTGGGCAGCCGGCTGCCGCTGCACGCCACCGGCGTCGGCAAGGTGCTGCTGGCCTGCGCGCCCGACGAGGTCGTCGAGCGGGTGCTGCAGGAGCTCAGCCGGGAGACCCGGTACACCGTCGTCGATCCCGGGGCGGTGACCCGGGAGCTGGGCGAGGTCCGCCGGCGCGGCTGGTCCCGCACGACCGAGGAGATGTCGCTGGGCACCGCGTCGGTCGCCGTGCCGGTCACCGTCGACCGGGCCGCCGGACCGGTCGTCGTCGCCGCCCTGGGCATCGTCGTCCCCACCCACCGCCGCGACCTCGCCCGGTTGACCCCGGTGCTGCAGGTCGCCGCCCGGGGCATCGGGCGGGCGCTGGCCCGGACGGCCGAGTTCCGCTGACCGGAAGAGCAGGTTCGGCCCGGGCGGGCGGCCCGGGTCACACTCGCCGCATGCGCACCCAGGTGGGGATCATCGGAGCCGGGCCGGCGGGGCTGCTGCTGTCCCGGCTGCTGCAGCTGCAGGGCATCGACACCGTGGTGCTGGAGAACCGCTCGCGGACCTACGTCGAGGCCCGCATCCGCGCCGGGATCCTCGAGGAGCACACGGTGCAGACGCTCGTCGACGCCGGCGTGGGCGACCGGCTGCAGCGCGAGGGCCTGCCGCACGACGGCATCCACCTGCAGTTCCCCGGCACCCGCCACCACCTCGACTTCCCCGCGCTGTGCGGCCGCCGGGTGTGGGTCTACGGGCAGACAGAGGTCACCAAGGACCTGATCAGTGCCCAGCTGGACGGCGGGCCGCCGCTGCTGTTCGAGGTGTCCGACGTCGTCCCCGAGGACGTCGACGGCGACGCCCCGCGGATCCGCTTCACCGACGCCGCGGGCACCCCGCAGGTGCTCGAGTGCGACGTCGTCGTCGGCACCGACGGCTTCCACGGCGTCTCCCGCCCGGTGGTCACCGCCGGCACGGCCGGCCGCACCTGGGAGCGCACCTACCCCTACGCCTGGCTGGGCATCCTGGCCGACGTCGCGCCCAGCGAGGACGAGCTGGTCTACGCCTGGCACCCCGACGGCTTCGCCCTGCTGTCCATGCGCTCACCGTCGGTCTCCCGGCTGTACCTGCAGGTCGACCCGGCGGAGAAGATCGAGGACTGGTCCGACGACCGGATCTGGGACGGGCTGTCGAGGCGCTTCGCGCTCGACGGCTGGGAGCTGCAGACCGGCCCGGTCACCGAGAAGTCGATCCTGCCGATGCGCTCGTTCGTCAGCGCGCCGATGCGCCGGGGCCGGCTGTTCCTCGCCGGCGACGCCGCGCACATCGTGCCGCCCACCGGCGCCAAGGGGCTCAACCTCGCCGTCGCCGACGTCACCCTGCTGGCCCAGGCCCTGGTGCGGCTGCTCGCCGAAGGCCGGACCGACCTGGTCGACAGCTACTCCGACCGCGCCCTGGCCCGGGTCTGGCGCTGCACGCACTTCTCGTGGTGGATGACCTCGATGCTGCACCGCTCCGGCGACGACTTCGACGCCGAGCTGCAGCTGTCGCAGCTGCGGCGGGTGTGCTCCTCGGAGGCCGCGGCCCGCGAGCTGGCGGAGAACTACACCGGCCTCCCCGTCGACTGAGGCGCCACTGACCCCGCTTTCCGCGCCGAAAGCGAGGTCCTGGACCTCGCTTTCGGCGCGGAAAGCGGTTCAGGCGGGGACGGTCGCGGGTTCGGGGTCGGCGGGGGTGCGGCGGCCGGAACCGAGCAGCGACACCGCGCACACCCCGACCGACCAAGGACCAGGTGCGCATCCGGGTGCTCAGGGCGGCGGGCACGGTGTTCGCCCAGCGGGGCTACGCGGCAGCCAGCCTCGACCAGGTCGCCGCCGCGGCCGGCTTCACCAAGGGCGCGGTCTACTCCAACTTCGGCAGCAAGGACGAGCTGTTCCTGGCCCTGATGGCCGCCGAGGCCACCACCCGGGTCGCCGCGGTCGAACAGGCGCTGGACCGCAGCGCTGACCTGCCGGCCGCGCTGGCCGCCGTCGGCGCCGAGCTGGCCCAGCGTGATCCCGCCTGGCAGTTGCTGTTCCTGGAGTTCTGGCAGCGGGCGGTGCGCGAGCCGACCGTGCGGACGACCTTCGTGGCTGCCCGGCGGGACCTGCGCAGCCGGGTGGCCGCGGTGGTGGACCGCTTCCTGGCCACCCACCCGGTGCACACCGGCTGGGACGCCGCGTCGCTCACCGTCGTCGTCCTCGCGCTGACCCACGGGCTCGCCGTCGAGGGCCTCCCCGACCCGGAGGCGGTGGACGACGGACTGCTCACCCGGGTGCTGGCCGACCTCGTCGACCCTGCACCCCCGACCCGGTGACGCACCCACGGACCACTGGCAGACTCTGACCAGGCCGATCGTCCAGTTCGAGTCGACAGATCGATTGAATTGGCAGAGTGACCACAGTCTTTCGCCGATCTTCGACTACTTCTGCCCCGGCGAGGCTCTGACGCGGACCGGTTCGCACCACTAACTTCCAGTCATGCTCTCGACGCTCTTCACCATCGCCGGCGTGCTCGTGGGGCTGCTCGTGCTGCTCACCCTGATCGTGCGGCTCAGCGCCCGGCCGGAGACCCGCGGCCGGACGACCACGTCCCGCGCGCCGGGCTGGGTCGTCGACGCCGGCCAGCCGCACCCCGACGCCTGGTCGCCGCTGTCCCAGACGAGCACCCAGATCCGCGCCGTCCGCTGACCGGCGGGCACCACCCGCGCCTGTCCTCCCTCCGCGCCGCCGCACCCGGCACCGGGTCCGGCGGCGCCGGTGTCCCGGCTCCCGGCGAGCCGTATCGTGGCCGCCGGCGACGCGCACCCCAGCAGCCTGGAGGACCCGATGCAGGCCCGGACCACCCGCGGGGCACGACGCCGCGCGTCCGCCGCCGCGGCCGCCGCGGCACTGGCCCTGCTGCCGGGCTGCTCGGGCGAGGACGCCGCCGAGGGCGCCGGGAGCACCAGCGCCGCCGCCACCACGGGCACCCCCGGGTCGTTCGCGCTGCCCTCGGGCTGGCCGGCGGAGAGCGTGCCGGTGCCGCCGGGGGGCTCGACCGAGGACACCTCCACCGCCCCGGACTCCCCGGCCTTCGTCGTCTTCGACGTCGGCGTGGAGGAGGCGATGGCCTTCTACCGCGAGACGCTCCCCGCCGAGGGCTGGCAGCTGCTCTCCGACACCGCCGACCCCGCGACGCTGACCGCCGAGCGACGGGGTGTGCAGGTGCTCGTGCTCGGCTCCACCGACCCCGAGGTGGTCAGCGTGGTGGTCAGCCGGCCGGAGGGCTGAGCACCGCCGGGCCGCCGGTCATCAGCTCGGCGGCCCGCTCGCCGAGCATCACCGCGGTCGCGGCCGGGCCACGGGAGGTCACCCGCGGCATCACCGACGTGTCCACCACCCGCAGGCCGTGCACCCCACGGACCCGCAGCTGCTGGTCGACGACCGCTCCGGGGTCGCTGTCCGGCCCCATCCGGGCGGTGCCGGCCAGGTGGATCGCGGTCGCCAGGTGCCGGCGGGCCCAGCGGTCCAGCTCCCGGTCGTCGGCCAGCACGTCGTCCGGCAGGCCGGTCCGTCCGGCCACGAGCGGCGCGAAGGCCGCCGTCGACAGCAGCTCGGCGGCCAGCCGCACCACCTCGCGCATGCGACGCCGGTCGGACTCCGCGGTGAGGTAGCGGTGCTCGATCCGCGGCTGCACCGTCGGGTCGTCGCTGACCAGGCTGAGCCGGCCGCGGCTGTCCTCCTGCTGCAGCGCGACGGCGAGGAACAGGTCCTCCCGCCGCCGGGCCTGGTCCAGCACCCGGTGCAGGGACGCACCGCGCAACGCCCGCAGCGTGGCTCCCGGCCGCCTCAGCGCCTCGGCGACCGGCGAGCCGGGGGCGCGGTCCAGCAGCACCCGGCTGAACGGCTTGAGCCAGGGCATCACCTCGAGGTCGCCGGGGGTCGGTGAGCCCGCCGACGTCGTGTGCAGCGCGCTGGACAGCGGCAGCAGACCCCGCGGCGCAGGCAGCCGCTCCCGGGGCTGCCAGGTGACGTAGAGGTCCGGGTGGTCGGTGAAGTCCGCCCCCACTCCCGGGGCGTGCACCCGCACGGCCACGCCGGCCGCCCGCAGCTGGTCGGCCGGGCCGATACCCGAGAGCATCAGCAGCTGCGGGGTGGCCACCGCGCCGGCGGCGAGCACCACCTCCCCGGCGTGCACCGCACCGCGCTCGGTCTGCACCCCGATCGCCCGGTCGCCGGAGAACAGCACCCGGGTCACCCGGGTGTCGCCCCGCACGGTGAGCAGCGACGAGCCGCGCCGCGGGGAGAGGTAGGCCATCGCGGTGTTCACCCGGACGCCGCCGGCGGCGTTGACCGGCAGCGGCCCGTGTCCGGGCGCGCCGTCGGCGTTCTTGTCCGGCTCGGCCGGGAAGCCGAGCTCCGTGCACGCGGCGGTGAACGCCTCGGCGACCGGGTGCCGGGAGGCCACCCGGCGCACCGGCATCGGGCCGCTGTCGCCGTGCGCGGGTGAGCCGGGGTGGTCCGCGTCGGTCTCCGAGCGCCGGAAGGCCGGCAGCACCGCGTCGTAGGACCACAGGTCGTTGCCGTCGGCGGCCCAGCCGTCGAAGTCAGCCCGGGTGCCGCGGACGAAGTAGGTGCCGTTCACGGCGCTGGACCCGCCCAGCACCCGGCCGCGGACCACCGGGTAGCTGACGTCCTCGGCCAGCTGCGCGGTGTAGGTCCAGTTGGCGGGGTGCCCGGGGGTGACCGCCCCCAGGACGGCCGCGTCGCGCAGGGCCGGTGGGAAGTCGGCCGGCTGGGGGTGGTCGGCGCCGGCCTCCAGGACCAGCACGCGCCGGCCGGCATCCACCAGGCGGGCCGCCAGCGCGCACCCGGCCGATCCGGCGCCCACGACCACGACGTCCCAGCCGTCGACGTCCCGGTCGCGGTGCACTGTCCCCGTCACCCCGCCGACGCTAGGCGACGCCGCCCCCCGGCCCCCTCAGGTCAGGCGCACCGCGTCGTCCCCGGCGGGCTCCACGCGCCCCTCGGCCCGCAGCTTGGCCAGCGTGGCCCGGGTCGACTGGGCGGCGGCCGGCCACACCGCGCGGGGCACGGCCGCGTAGACCTGCGCCACGAGCTCGGCGACCGATCGCGGGCCCTCGGCCAGCGCGGCCAGCAGCTGCTCCTCCCGGTGGGCGCGGTGCGCCAGGTAGTACGCCAGGACGGCACCGGGGTCCACGGTGAGCTCCGGGCCGTGCCCGCAGTACAGCGCCGCCGGGCCGAGGTCGTGCAGCCGGCGCAGCGACATGAGGTAGGCCAGCACGTCGCCCTCGGGGTGGGTGACCACCGACGTGCCCCGGCCCAGCACGGCGTCGCCCACCAGCACGGCGCCGGAGTCCAGCCGGAAGGCCAGGTGATCGGCGGTGTGCCCCGGCGTGGGCACCACCCGCAGGGTCGTGCCGGCCAGCCGCAGCCGCTCCCCCGGCGCCAGCACCCGTCCGCGGGGCCCGGCCACCTCCGGCGTCGCGGCCGCCACCGGGGCGTCGAAGTGCCGCCCCCACGGCTGCGCCGCCTCGGCGTGGTCACCGTGGTGGTGGGTGACCAGCACCGCCACCACCCGGGTGCCCCGGCCCACCAGGGCCTGCTGCACCGCGGCCAGGTGGGCGGGGTCGTCGGGTCCCGGGTCGACCACGACCACCTGTCCGCTGCCCGGCTCGCCCACCAGGTACGTGTTGGTGCCGTCCAGCGTCATCGGCGACGGGTTGGGGGCGAGCACCCGGGTCACCAGCGGCTCGAGGTGCGCGGTGCGGGGCAGCTCCCCGGGCGCGGGCAGCCCCCACCCCGCCCTGGGGTCCGGCGGGGTGGTCACCCGGGCACGCTAACCGGCGCCGGTCAGCAGCCGGAGATCGCGACGCCCCGGGCGCGCAACCAGGGCACCGGGTCGACCTGGCCGCTGTAGAGCGACCCGCCGGGGTGCACCTCGAAGTGCAGGTGGGGCCCGGTCGACTGGCCCCGGTTGCCCACCTCGGCGATCTGCTCGCCGACCTGCACCCGGTCACCGGCGGAGACGAAGAACTGGTTCACGTGGCCGTAGACGGTGACCGCGCCGTCGTCCCCGCGGATGTAGACCGCCAGCCCGAACCCGGTGGCAGGTCCGGCCCGGACGACCCGGCCGGTGGTCGCGGCGTAGATCGGCGTCCCGATCGGCGCGGCGATGTCCACCCCGAAGTGGGTCACCCCCCAGCGGGCCCCGTAGCAGCTGCTGGTCCGGCCGCTGGCCGGGCGCACGTACCCGTGGCCACCGGTGTCGCTGCCCGCGTTGCTGCCTGCGTTGCTCCCTGCGCTGCTGCCTGCGTTGCTGCCTGCGTTGCTGCCGGAGACGACCGCCGCCCGGGCCGCCGCCGCCTCGGCCTCAGCGGCCGCCCGGGCGCGGGCCGCGGCCTCCTCCTCGGCGCGCTTCTGCGCCTGCCATACCTCGAAGGCGTTGCGCTCCCCCTGCAGCTGCAGCAACCGCACCTGGGCGTCCTGCAGCTGCTGGTCCAGCGCGGCCTTCTGCGCCTCGATCTGACCGACGGCGCTCTCCTGGGCAGCGAGCTGGGCCTCGGCCTCGGCCTTGGCCGCGGCGGCCTGCTCCTCCGCCGCAGCCGCCTCGTCGCGGGTGGTGCGGGCGGCGGCCTCGGCGGCCGCCTGCTGCTGCTCGGCGGTCTGCAGCGCACCGAGCACGTCGAGCTGGTGGTCGGCGACGTACTGCAGGGTCGCGGCCTTGCGCACCAGCTCGCCGGGGCCCTCGACGTCCAGCAGCGCCGCCGCGCTGGTCAGGGAGCTGCCGTTCATGTACGTGTCGCGGGAGAACTCCGCGATCCGTCCCCGTGCCTCGGTCACCGCGGCGACGGCGGCCGCCAGGTCCCGCATCGCCTGGTCGGCTGCCGCCTGGGCGAGTTGGCGCGACTCCTCCGCGGCCAGGTACGCGGTGCCGGCCGCCTCGGCCAGGAACTGCACGCGCTCCAGCTCCGACTCCGCGGCGGCGACCAGGCCGGCGATCCGGCCGACCTCGGCGGCCGCCTGGTCCTGGGCCGACTGGGCCTGGCCGAGCTGCTCGTCCGTGGGGTTCACCGGCTCGGCGACCGCCGGGCCTGCGCCGGCCGCCAGCAGGCCACCGGTCACGGCCAGGACGAGCAGCCGGGCCCGGACGCCGCTGGCCGGGCGGCGCCGCGGAGGTGCCGACGGGGACGCACGGTGGAGGCGCAGCTGGACCTGCGGCATGGTCGCTCCCTGGGGAAGAGGGATGGACGTCGGGCTCAGCGAGGCTCGCACCGACACCATCCGTCACAAAGGCAACACGCGGCGCAGTTGTCACCGCCCGCCAAGAACGCAGGGTGAGCAACCGTCAGCGTCGAGTTGTCGACCTGGCGCCTCGTGCCGGGATCCAGCACACCACGGGACCGGATCTCGCGCCGCCCCCGGGCGTGTCCCTCCCCGCCCTCGGGCGGCCGGTCAGCCGCGCGACGGACGCTGCAGCTCCTCCGCCAGCTGGGTGAGCTCGTCGCCGCCGGCCATCATCGTGGTCAGCTGCTCGGGGCTGACCTCGCCCTTGGCGAAGTCGCCCATGCTGCGACCGCGGTTGAGCAGCAGGAACCGGTCACCCACCGGGTGGGCGTGGTGCGGGTTGTGGGTGATGAAGACCACGCCGAGGCCGCGGTCGCGCGCCTGGGCGATGTAGCGCAGCACGACGCCGGCCTGCTTGACCCCCAGGGCCGACGTCGGCTCGTCGAGGATCAGCACCCGTGCACCGAAGTGCACGGCCCGGGCGATCGCCACCGACTGGCGCTCACCGCCGGAGAGGGTGCCCACCGGCTGCTCCGGGTCGCGGATGTCGATGCCCATCGCGGCCAGCTCGCGCCGGGTCACGTGCCTGGCCGTCGCCCGGTCGAAGCGGCGGAACGGCCCCCATCCGACGGTGGGCTCCGAACCGAGGAAGAAGTTCCGCCAGATCGACATCAGCGGGATCATCGCCAGGTCCTGGTAGACCGTGGCGATGCCGGCGTCCAGCGCGTCCCGCGGCGCCCCGAAGGCCACCGGTCGCCCGTCGAGCAACAGCTCGCCGCGGGTCGGCCGGTGCACCCCGGACAGGATCTTGATCAGCGTGGACTTGCCCGCCCCGTTGTCACCGAGGACGCAGGTCACCTCACCGGCCCGCACGGTGGTGGAGATGCCGTCGAGCGCGATCACCGAGCCGTAGTCCTTGCCGATGCCACGCAGCTCGACCAGGGACGTGCCGTCGGCCGGGCGCTCCCCGGCGCCGGTGCTCGTCGCCGTGCTCACCTCCGGGCCGCCTCGGCGTAGCGGCGCACCAATCGGTTGCTGAGCACGGCCAGCAGCAGCATCGCGCCGAGGAAGAAGTAGAACCAGTCGGCGTCCCAGTTCAGGTAGACGATCCCCTGCTGGGTCATGCCGAAGACCAGGGCGCCCAGCGCCGCCCCGATCGCGGAGCCGTACCCGCCGGTGAGCAGGCAGCCGCCGATCACCGCCGCCACGATGTAGATCAGCTCCTGCCCGGTGCCGGTGTTGGCCTGCACCGAGGTCAGCCGGACGGCGGTGATCGTGCCGACCAGCCAGCCCGCGCCGGCGGTGGTCATGAACAGCGTGATGGTGGTCCGCCGGGCGGGCACGCCCACGTTCCGGCTGGCGACGTCGTCCCCGCCGGTGGCGAACACCCAGTTGCCGAAGCGGGTGCGCAGCAGCACCCAGCTGGCCGCTGCGGTGACGCCCAGCCACCACAGCACCGCCACCCGGAACGGCTGGCCGAAGACGTCGATGGTGGAGGCGAACACCAGCTCGGCCAGGTGGTAGCCGGGTGCGTCGGCCAGCCCCCGGACGATGACCGTGCCGGTGAACAGCTTGGTGAGCCCCAGGTTGAGGCCCTGGAGCATCAGGAAGGTGCCCAGCGTGATGATGAAGCTGGGCAGGCCGGTGCGGGTCACCAGCCAGCCGTTGAGGAAGCCGATCGCCAGGGCCACCACCAGGGCGGCGCCGATCGCGACCCAGATGTTCTGGTCGAGCTGCACCGCCACGATGCCGACGGTCAGCGCGCTGGTGCCGGTCATCACCCCGGCGGACAGGTCGAAGTGCCCGCCGATCATCAGCAGCGCGACCGCCACGGCCATGATGCCCAGCGTCGAGGCGACGTCGAGCCAGTTGGCGACGCCGCTCAGCGACCGGAACACCCCCGACTGCGACGCGAAGAAGGCGAAGATCACCACCGCGCCGATCAGCGACCCGAGCTCCGGCTTGACCAGCAGCCGCCGCCACCAGCCGACCGCGGCGACGCGCTCGTCGACGCGCGGCGACGCGTCCGCCGGCGCCTCCTGCGCCACCCCTCCGGCCCCGTCCCGGCTCAGCGCGTGCCCTCCGCGGCGAGGTCGGCGATCGCGTCGACGTTGGTCGAGTCGACGATGCCCGGGCCGGTGAGCACCGGCTGCCCGCCACCGACGGTGTTCAGGTTGTCCGCGTAGAGCTTGAGCATCACGACCGGCAGGTAGCCCTGCTCGTACTGCTGCTGGTCGACGGCGAAGGCGATCGAGCCGTCCTGGATCGCCTCGATCACGTCGCCGTTGAGGTCGAAGGTGGCGATCTCGGCGTCGGAGGAGGCGTCGGACGCGGCCGACGCGGCAACCGAGGCGACGGCGGAGTTGAGCGTGAGCACGGCGTCGATCGACGGGTCGCTCTGCAGCTGCGAGGTGATCGTCGACTGCGCGGCCTGCAGGTCGTTGATGTCGACCTGCAGCAGGCGGACGTCGCGCCCCAGGCCCTCCGACGCCCCGGCGCACCGCTGCTCCAGGCCGATGTTGCCCGCCTCGTGGATCACGCACAGCACGTTCTGCGCGCCGTCGGCGGCCAGTCGCTCCCCGGCGCCCCGGCCGGCGATGACCTCGTCCTGGCCCACGTGGCCGATCGCGCCGAACTCCTCCGACCGGTCCGCGCCGGAGTTGATCGTGACCACCGGGATGCCGGCGGCGACGGCGGCGCTGACGGAGTCCTCCAGCGCGTCGGGGTTGGCCATCGAGACGACGAGGCCGTCGACCCCCTGGTTGACCGCCGCCTCGATGAGCTGCGACTGGCGCTGGGGGTCGCCGTCGCTCTGGTAGTCGACGCCGATGCCGAGGTCGTCCCCGGCGGCCTCGGCCCCCTTCTGCACCACGTCCCAGAACGCGTCACCTGCGGAACCGTGCGTCACCACCGCGAAGCTGAGGTCGCCGTCCGCACCGGAGGCGCCACCTCCGGAGCCGTCCGCCCCGCCGCCGGAGTTCTCGGTGGAGCAGGCAGCGAGCACCAGGGGTGCGGCCAGCGCGAGCGCCAGCAGCCGCATGGGTCGGGCCATGTGCCAGTTCCTCAAAGTCGTCGCTCCTGTGTCACGGCGCAGCGCTGCTCCGCTGGTTGCTCCCCGGCCGGCCCTGGACTCGGGCGGTCCGGGACGAAGTGTGCGGCACCGGGGGAACCGGCGCCCGTCATCAACCGTTGATCATGCCTCCACCTGCCGTCGGACGCGCCGCCGACCTCCCCGCCGAGACCAGGTCGTTGCCGAGCGCGACGACGCGGCCACGGCGACCCGGACCCGGGAGGGGACGGCGCGCCTAGGCTCCTCGCCGTGGACGTTCTCGGTTCCGGTCACGAACAGGTCGTCTTCTGCTCCGACCCCGGGTCGGGGCTCCGGGCGGTGATCGCCGTGCACTCCACGGCGCTGGGCCCGGCCCTCGGCGGCACCCGCTTCTTCCCGTACCCCTCCGAGGAGGCCGCGGTCACCGACGCGCTGGCCCTCTCGACGGCGATGGCCTACAAGAACAGCCTCGCCGGGCTGGACCTCGGCGGCGGCAAGGCGGTGATCATCGGCGATCCGCGCACCGACAAGACCGAGGCGCTGCTGCGCGCCTACGGGCGGTTCGTGGAGAGCCTCGGCGGGCGGTACCTCACCGCCTGCGACGTCGGCACCTACAACGCCGACCTCGACGTCGTCGCCCGGGAGACCCGGTTCGCCCACGGCCGGTCGGAGGCCTTCGGCGGCTGCGGGGACTCCTCGGTGCTCACCGCCTTCGGCGTCTTCCAGGGCATGCGCGCCGCCGCCCAGCACCGCTGGGGCGCCCCGACGCTGGCCGGCCGCACCGTCGCGGTGGCCGGGGTGGGCAAGGTGGGCTCGCACCTGGTCGACCGGCTGGTCGCCGACGGCGCGTCGGTCGTGGTCACCGACGTCGACCCGGCCGCGGTCGCCCGGGTGCGCAGCCGGCACCCGGAGGTCACCGCGGTCGCCGACACCGCCACGCTGGTGCGCACCCCGCACGACGTCTACGCCCCGTGCGCCCTCGGTGGCGCGCTGGACGACGAGACCGTCGCCGTCCTGCCCGCCGAGATCGTCTGCGGCGGCGCGAACAACCAGCTGGCCCACGAGGGCACGCCGGGGCTGCTGGCCGACCGCGGCGTCCTCTACGCCCCCGACTACCTGGTGAACGCCGGCGGGGTGATCCAGGTGGAGGACGAGCGACACGGCTTCTCCTTCGCCCGGGCCGAGGCGAAGACGACGACGATCTTCGACGTCGCCCTGCGGGTCTTCGCCGCCGCGGACGCCGACGGGGTCTCCCCCGCGGTCGCCGCCGACCGACTCGCCGAGGAGCGGATGAGCTCGGTGGGCCGGCTGGCGACGATCCGACTGCCCCGCTGAACCGCCGTCCGGGGCCGCTCAGCGGGTGATCCCGGTCACCGGACCCCTCCAGACGAGGGGGCCGGGGATGCCGACGTGTGCCCGTGACCCATCCGTGTCGTAAGCTCGGCCCAGGACACAGTCACTCAGTCGGGGTCGCCACACGGGCCGTCCAGCCCTGTGCTGGGCGACCCGAACTCCGTCACGAGGGGGTCGAGCCAATGGGGCGCGGCCGAGCGAAGGCCAAGCAGACACGCGTGGCCCGTGAGCTCAAGTACAGCTCACCCAACACCGACCTCACAGCCCTCCAGCGCGAACTCGCTGGTCAGCCGTCGTCCTTCCCCAGCCGGGGGCCCAAGGACGACGACGATGAGGACGAGGGCTACGCCGACCGCTGGGCGTCGGACGACGAGGGCGACGACTGGGCAGCCAGTCGTTGACCCGCTGACCCGACGGCTCCAGCAGCCGTTCGAACGCGAGGACACCGCCGGACCCCCGGGACCGGCGGTGTCCTCGCGCGCTCCGAGCCGCCCGCTTGGTCCTCGTGGCCCCGCTCAGGGGGTCCTGCGGCCCCGCTCGGAGGCTCGCCCGAGCTCGCGAGGGATGCGGGGAGCGGGGTCCGTCCCGAGGAGGACGGGGTGCTCTCTCAGCGGTAGTCGCCGCGGAGGGTGACCTCGGGGGCCGTCGTGGGGGACGCGGCCGCGGTCACCGTGCCGGCGACCCAGGACGGGACGCCACGCGCGCTGAGCAGGGCGACCGCCCGGTCGGCGTGCTCCGCGGCGACGGCGGCGACCATGCCCACCCCGCAGTTGAACGCCCGCTCGGACTCCGCGCGGGGGACGCCGTGCTCCTCGAGCAGCCGCACCGCCGCGGGCAGCGCCCAGGTGCCGCGGTCCAGCTCGGCGGCCAGCCCGTCGGGCAGCACCCGCACGGTGTTGCCGGCCAGCCCGCCACCGGTGATGTGCGCGTAGGCGTGCACGGTCTCCACGCCGAGCTCCTCGACCAGCGCCAGGCAGTCCCGGGCGTAGATGCGGGTCGGCTCCAGCAGCACGTCACCCAGCGGGCGGTCCAGCCCGGCCGGGGTGGCGGTGAGGTCGAGCCCGGCGCGGTCGACCACCCGGCGCACCAGTGAGTACCCGTTGGAGTGGAAGCCCGAGGAGGCCATCGCGATCACCGCGTCGCCGGCCCGGACCCGCTCCGGGCCGAGCACCGCGTCGGCCTCGACCACGCCGACCGCGGTGGCGGCCAGGTCGTACTCGTCGGCGTCCATCAGGTCGCCGTGCTCGGCGGTCTCCCCCCCGACCAGCGCAGCTCCGGCCTGCTGGCAGCCGGCGGCGATGCCGGTGACGATCGCGGCGATCCGCTCGGGGACGACCCGGCCGCAGGCGACGTAGTCCTGCAGGAAGAGCGGCTCCGCACCGCAGGCGACCAGGTCGTCGACGACCATCGCGACCAGGTCGATGCCGACGGTGTCATGCCGGTCCAGCTGACGGGCCAGCGCGATCTTGGTGCCGACGCCGTCGGTGGAGGAGGCCAGCAGCGGCTTGCGGTACTTCGCGGTGTCCAGCGCGAACAGCCCGGCGAACCCGCCGAGCCCGCCGACCACCTCGGGGCGGTTGGTCCGCTCGACGGCCGCGCGCATCAGCGTGACCGCACGCTCGCCGGCGTCGATGTCGACGCCGGAGGCGGCGTAGGTGAACTCGCTCACGGCCGGGCCAGCGCCTCGTCCGCGCCGCCGGACACCGCGGGGCTGCCGGCCTGCTGACCGGTCCAGCCCGACACGGCGGGCACGCCGTCGGCCAGCGTGCGCCGGCCGATGCCCTCGAGCACGTGCTTGCCGAGCACCTCCGGCTCGCCCAGCGGGATCGGGTACTCGCCGGTGAAGCAGGCCGTGCACAGCCGGTTGGCCGGCTGCTCGGTGGCGGCGATCAGGCCCTGCTCGGAGACGTAGCCCAGCGAGTCGGCGTTGATCGAGGCGCGCACGCCGTCGACGTCCAGGCCGTTGGCGACCAGCTCGGCACGGCTGGCGAAGTCGATGCCGTAGAAGCACGGCCACTTCACCGGCGGGGAGGAGATGCGCACGTGCACCTCGACGGCGCCGGCCTCCCGGAGCATCCGGATCAGCGCGCGCTGGGTGTTCCCGCGCACGATCGAGTCGTCGACGACGACCAGCCGCTTGCCGCGGATGACGTCGCGCAGCGGGTTGAGCTTCAGCCGGATGCCGAGCTGACGGATCGTCTGGCTGGGCTGGATGAAGGTGCGCCCGACGTAGGAGTTCTTCACCAGGCCCACGCCGTAGGGGATGCCGGAGGCCTCGGCGTAGCCGACCGCGGCCGGGGTGCCCGACTCCGGCACCGGGATCACCAGGTCGGCGTCGACCGGGTGCTCCTTGGCGAGCCGTCGGCCCACCTCGACCCGGGCCGCGTGCACGCCGCGGCCGGAGATCGTGGTGTCCGGCCGCGCGAGGTACACGTACTCGAAGACGCAGCCCTTGGGCTGGGCGACGGCGAAGTGCTGGCTGCGCAGCCCGTCCTCGTCGATGGCGATCAGCTCGCCCGGCTCGACCTCGCGCACGAAGGAGGCGCCGCAGATGTCCAGGGCCGCGGTCTCGCTCGCCACCACCCAGCCGCGCTCCAGCCGGCCGAGCACCAGCGGGCGCACGCCCTGCGGGTCGCGGGCGGCGTAGAGGGTGTGCTCGTCCATGAAGGTGAAGCTGAACGCGCCGCGCAGGCGGGGCAGCACCTCCATCGCCGCCGCCTCCACCGACGTGTCCGGCTTCGCGGCGATCAGCGAGGTGACCAGGTCCGAGTCGTTGGTCGCGACGAACGCCCCGGCCACGCCCTCGTCGGCCGCGGCGCTGGCGAGCTCGGCGGTGTTGACCAGGTTGCCGTTGTGGCACAGCGCCAGCCCGGTGCCGGCCTCGGTGGTGCGGAACGTCGGCTGGGCGTTCTCCCAGGTCGACGCACCGGTGGTCGAGTACCGCGCGTGGCCGACGGCGATGTGACCGCGGAGACTTCCCAGCGTCGGCTCGTCGAAGACCTGGCTCACCAGGCCCATGTCCTTGTAGACCACGACCGAGGAGCCGTCGGACACCGCGATGCCGGCCGCCTCCTGACCGCGGTGCTGGAGGGCGTAGAGACCGAAGTAGGTCAGCTTCGCGACCTCCTCCCCCGGGGCCCAGACGCCGAAGACGCCACAGGCGTCCTGGGGACCGGGGGAATGGGGGTCGAGGTCGTGCGTCAGCCGTCCGTCACCGCGAGGCACCCCTCGAGCGTACCGGGGTCGGGGGCCCGGCCGCGTCCCGCCCGGGTGGGGTGCCTCACCCACCCGGGCGGGACGACGTCGTCCGGAACGCCCTGCTGAGCCGGGACGACGATCAGGAGATGTTGCCGACCTCGGCGTTGATCGTGGTGTCGTCGCCGTGCCCGGTGTGCACCACGGTGTCCCCGTGCAGGCTCATCAGCCGCGACCGGATCGAGGTCAGGATCGTCGGCTTGTCGCTGAACGAGCGGCCCGTGGCCCCCGGGCCCCCGCAGAACAGGGTGTCGCCGGTGAAGACGGCCCGCAGGTCCGGGGCGTGCAGGCAGGTGCTCCCCGGGGAGTGCCCGGGGGTGTGCAGCGCCTCCAGGGTGGTGCCGGCCACCCGGAACCGGGCGTGGTCGGCCAGCTCGCCGTCGGGGGCGCTGTCGGGGTGCACGACGTCCCACAGCATCCGGTCGGCCGGGTGGAACCAGATGGGCGCGTCGACCGCCGCCCGCAGGTCGACCGCCGCCGTGATGTGGTCGTTGTGCCCGTGGGTCAGCACGATGGCCCGGACCTTCCGCCCGCCGACCGCCTCGACGATCGGCTCGACCCGGTGCGGGGCGTCGATGACGAGCACCTCGTCGTCGTCGCCCACCAGCCAGACGTTGTTGTCGACGTCGAAGTCCTGCCCGTCGAGGCTGAACACCCCGCTGACGACGGCCTTCTCGATGCGGGGGGTCACTTGTCCAGCACCACCACGGAGCGCAGCACGTCGCCGTGGTGCATCTTCTCGAAGGCCTGCTCGACGTCGCCCAGCCCGATGGTCTCGGTGACGAAGTCGTCGAGCGGGAAGCGGCCCTGCAGGTACAGGTCGACCAGCATCGGGAAGTCCCGGCTGGGCAGGCAGTCGCCGTACCAGGAGGACTTCAGCGCCCCGCCGCGGCCGAAGACCTCCAGCAGCGGGAGGGTGATCTCCATGTCCGGGCGCGGGACGCCCACCAGCACCACCCGGCCGGCCAGGTCGCGGGAGTAGAAGGCCTGCTCGAACACCGCAGGGTGGCCGACCGCGTCGATGGTCACGTCGGCACCGAAGCCCCCGGTCAGGGACTTGATCGCCTCGACCGGGTCGGTCTCCTTCGAGTTGACCGCGTGGGTGGCGCCGAGCTTCCTCGCCCACTCGAGCTTCCGGTCGTCGATGTCGACGGCGATGATCGTCGTGGCACCGGCCAGCTTCGCCCCGGCGATCGCGGCGTCCCCGACGCCGCCGCAGCCGAAGACGGCCACGCTCTCCCCGCGCTGGACGGCGGCGGTGTTGATCGCCGCGCCGACGCCCGCCATCACGCCGCAGCCGAGCAGCCCGGCCGACGTGGCCGGCGCCTGCGGGTCGACCTTGGTGCACTGCCCGGAGTGGACCAGCGTCTTCTCGACGAAGGCCCCGATGCCCAGCGCGGCGGACAGCTCGGTGCCGTCGGCCAGCGTCATCTTCTGCGCGGCGTTGTGGGTGTTGAAGCAGTACTGCAGCTGCCCCTTGCGGCAGGCGCGGCACTCCCCGCAGACCGCCCGCCAGTTGAGCACCACGTAGTCGCCGACGGCGACGTTGGTGACGCCCTCGCCCATGGCGGAGACGACGCCGGCGGCCTCGTGGCCCAGCAGGAAGGGGAACTCGTCGTTGATGCCGCCCTCGCGGTAGTGCAGGTCGGTGTGGCAGACCCCGCAGGCCTGCACGTCCACGACCGCCTCGCCCGGACCCGGGTCGGGCACGATGATCGTCTCGATGGTGACCGGAGCACCCTTGCTGCGGGCGACGACGCCCTGGACCTCGTACGACATGTCCCGGAGCCTAGGTCGAGGCCCGTGCATGCGCTGACCCGCATGCCGCTCAGCGGTGGTCCCGGGACAGCACAGCGCCCCTCCTGCCACGTGGCAGGAGGGGCGCTGCGACTGGGTGGTGCGGTGGCTCAGCCGGTGAACAGCGCGCTGGCCGTGCGGATCGTCTGCACCAGCCCGTACACCAGCGGGAGGCCCACCAGGGCCCACGCGAAGGCCACGAGACCGGTCGGCGTGCTGCTCTTCTCGCTCATCGGGTGGTGCTCCGTTCGGGGTTGGCGCGGGCGGTGGCGGGGGTGGTGGCGTGCGGCTCGTGCCACTTCGCCGCCACCGGCTTGACCAGCAGGTTGGCGACGAAGCCGATCGCCAGCAGGCCGACCATGATGAACAGCGCCGGCCGGTAGTCACCGGCGTTGAGCTGCCCCGGGGTGCCCTGCATGTCCAGGACGCCGTTGACGATCAGCGGGCCGGCGACGCCGGCAGCTGCCCAGGCGGTCAGCAGCCGGCCGTGGATGGCGCCGACCTGGTACGTGCCGAAGAGGTCACGCAGGTAGGCCGGGACGGTCGCGAAGCCACCGCCGTAGAAGCTGATGATGATCGCCGCGAGCGCGACGAACAGCCAGACGGCGCTGCTGCCGACGGTGGCCAGCAGGACGTAGAGCACCAGGCCGACACCGAGGTAGACCATGTAGATCCCCTTGCGGCCGATGTAGTCCGACGTGGACGACCACACGAACCGGCCGGCCATGTTGAACAGCGACAGCAGCCCGACGAACCCGCCGGCCGCGGCGGCGGCGACCGCGGAGGTCTGACCCTCGCGGAAGAAGTCCTGGATCATCGGCGCGGCCTGCTCGAGGATGCCGATGCCGGCGGTCACGTTGCAGAACAGCACGGTCCACAGCAGCCAGAACTGCGGGGTCTTGATCGCGTTGCCGGCCGAGACGCTCTCGGTGGTGACCAGCGCCTTCTGCTTGACCGCGGACGGGTCGAAGCCGGCGGGCTTCCAGTCGTCGGCGGGGACGCGGACGATGAAGGCGCCGAACATCATGAAGACCAGGTAGAGCAGGCCCAGGGTGAGGAACAGACCCGCGACGGCGTTGCCGCTCGGGGTCGTGCCCGCAGTGCCGTCGTAGGCCGGGTCGTACCAGTTCATCAGCTGGCGGGACAGCGGCGAGGCGATGAGCGCACCACCACCGAAGCCCATGATCGCCATGCCGGTGGCCAGGCCCGGGCGGTCCGGGAACCACTTGATCAGGGTGGACACCGGCGAGATGTAGCCGATGCCCAGGCCGATGCCGCCGATGACGCCGTAGCCGAGGTAGAGCAGCCACAGCTGCTCGGTGGCGATGCCCAGGGAGCCGACGAGGAAGCCGGTGACCCAGAAGCAGGCCGAGGTGAACATCGCGGCGCGGGGGCCGTTGCGGTCCACCCAGGTACCGAAGAGCGCGGCCGAGAGGCCCAGCATCACGATCGCGATCGAGAAGACGATGCCGATCGCGGTCAGGGTGGAGTCGAAGTGCGAGACCAGCGCCGCCTTGTAGACGCTGGTCGCGTACGCCTGGCCGATGCACAGGTGCACGGCGAGAGCCGCTGGCGGGATGAGCCATCGGTTGAAGCCCGGCTTCGCAACGATGCGCTCCCGGGCCAGGAAGCTGGGTACTGCCACGGAGACCTCCGAGGTGACGGAACGGCGCGGCCGGTCGGACGAGCCAGCCGCGCGAGTCACTTCCCTGTGAGCTCCGTCGCGACCGGAGGGACGGTACGACGCCGGGCGACCGTTCGCCTCTCGCGGTACCCGAAGTGGGGACGGCGTGTCTCATCACGATTTCGCAGGTCGTGCCGCGCGTCGTCGACGTGTCGACCGCCGGGGGCGGCGACCCGCGGCGGTCAGGCGCTCAGCCGGTGCGCAGCGGGGGCAGCGGCAGGTGCGCCGAGAGGTCGGCGCGGTTGCCGCTGGCGTTGACCCGGCCCTCGGCGAGCGCGTCGGCCCAGGACAGCGCCCCGGTCGCCAGGCGCAGCCAGGTCCCCGGGTCGGTCTCCACGACGTTGGGCGGGGTGCCGCGGGTGTGCCGGGGCCCCGGGATGCACTGCACGGCCACGAACGGGGGCACCCGCACCTCCACCGACCGGCCCGGCACCTGCTGGGCCAGCCAGCGCGCCGAGGTCTTCACCGCCGCGCCCAGCACCGCCCGCGCGGGCTGGTCGGCCTCCCCGGCCAGCCACGGTCGGACGGCGTCGACCGCGGCGCGCAGCTCCTCGGCCGGGATCGGCTGCTGCGCGGCCATCAGGCCGCCATCAGCTGGTCGGGACGGTGCCCGCGGGGATCGAGCCGACGGCGACCTCCGGGCTGCCGAAGAGAGCCGGCAGGGTTCCGCTCCAGGCCTCCCGCAGCTCGGCCAGCGGCAGCTCCAGCAGCCCGTCCAGCACCAGCGCGTCGCCTCCGGTGGTGCCCAGCTCGGTCACCGCGACGCCGGCGGCCTCCGCAGCCGCGCGGACCGTCGCCGGGTGGGCCGTGGTCACGACGACGCGGGCCACCGACTCGCTGAACAGCGCCGCCGTGGGGTCGCCGGTCAGCGTGAGCCGGGCCCCGGTGCCGTAGCGCAGCGCCGACTCGGTCAGCGCCTGCGCCAGGCCGCCGTCGGCGAGGTCGTGCGCGGAGCTGACCGCGCCCTCGGCCGACAGCCGCACCAGCAGCTCACCGAGGGTGCGCTCGGCGGCGAGGTCGAGCCGCGGCGGGCGGCCGCCGAGGTGCCCGTGCACGACCGACGCCCATGCCGAGCCGCCGAACTCCGGCCGGGTCTCCCCGAGCAGCAGCACCGTCTCGCCCGGGGCCCGCCAGCCGGTGGGCACCCGGCGGGTGACGTCGGCGTGCACGCCCAGCACGCCGATCACCGGCGTCGGGTTGATCGCCACCTCACCGGTCTGGTTGTAGAGGCTTACGTTGCCGCCGGTGACCGGCAGCCCGAGCTCGCGGCAGCCGTCGGCCAGACCGCGGACGGCCTCGGCGAACTGCCACATCACCTCGGGGTTCTCCGGCGAGCCGAAGTTCAGGCAGTTGGTGACCGCCAGCGGCGTGGCACCCGAGACGGCGACGTTGCGGTACGCCTCCGCCAGGTTCAGCTGCGCCCCGGTGTAGGGGTCCAGCCGGGCGTACCGGGCGTTGCCGTCCAGCGCCAGCGCGATGCCCCGGTTGCTGCCCTCGTCGATCCGGACGACGCCGGCGTCCTCGGGCTGGGCGAGCACCGTGTTGCCGCGCACGTAGCGGTCGTACTGCTCGGTGACCCAGGTCTTGTCCGCACCGTCCGGGCTGGAGACCACGGCCAGCCAGTCGGCCCGCAGGTCGGCCGAGGACGACGGCGGGGCGTCCGCCTGCAGCGCGTCCAGGTCGGCCGGGCGGGCCATCGGCCGCTCGTACACCGGGCCCTCGTGGGCGACGGTGCGCGGCGGGACGTCGACGATCCGCTCGCCGTGCCAGTCGATGACCAGCCGGTCGCCGTCGGTGACCTCACCGATGACGGTGGCCAGCACCTCCCACTTGCGGCAGACGGCGAGGAACGCCTCGACCTTGTCCGGCTCGACGATCGCGCACATCCGCTCCTGCGACTCGCTCATCAGGATCTCGGCCGGCGTGAGCGTGCTGTCGCGCAGCGGGACGGCGTCCAGGTCGATGTGCATGCCGCCGGTGCCGGCGCTGGCCAGCTCGCTGGTGGCGCAGGAGATGCCGGCCCCGCCGAGGTCCTGGATGCCGGTGACCAGGTCGTCGCGGAAGATCTCCAGGCAGGCCTCGATGAGCAGCTTCTCGGTGAACGGGTCGCCCACCTGGACCGCGGGGCGCTTGGCCGGGCCCTCGGCGTCGAAGGTCTCGCTGGCCAGCACGGACACCCCGCCGATGCCGTCGCCGCCGGTGCGGGCGCCGAACAGGATCACCTTGTTGCCGACGCCCTCGGCCTTGGCCAGCCGGACGTCCTCGTGCTTCATGACGCCGACGCACAGTGCGTTGACCAGCGGGTTGCCCGCATAGCAGTCGTCGAACAGCAGCTCGCCGCCGATGTTGGGCAGGCCCAGGCAGTTGCCGTAGCCGCCCACCCCGGCGACGACGCCGGGCAGCACCCGGGCGGTGTCCGGGGCGTCGGCGCGGCCGAACCGCAACGAGTCCATGACCGCGACCGGCCGGGCGCCCATGGTCAAGATGTCGCGGACGATGCCGCCGACCCCGGTCGCCGCACCCTGGTAGGGCTCCACGTAGCTGGGGTGGTTGTGCGACTCGACCTTGAAGGTGACCGCGTAGCCCTCGCCCACGTCGACGACACCCGCGTTCTCGCCGATGCCGACCAGCAGCGCGTCGCTCGGCGGCAGGTCACCGAACCGGCGCAGGTGCACCTTGGAGGACTTGTAGGAGCAGTGCTCGCTCCACATGACCGAGTACATGGCGAGCTCGGCCGTGGTGGGGCGGCGGCCCAGGATGTCCCGGATCCGCTGGTACTCCTCCTCACGGAGCCCGAGCTCGGCGAAGGGCTGCTCGTCCTCCGGCGTCCGCGCGGCCAGGTCGACCGTGTCGAGCCGGCCGGCCAGCCGCCCGGGGCCGGTGTCGAGCTCGGAGAGCCCGGCGGTGGCGCTGGCCTGCCCGGCGGTCACGTCGGCGCTCACGCGATCACGCTGCTCGACTCCGGACTCGTTCCGCCCCTCGGCCGCTGGCGCTCCCTGCGTTGCTCGCTCGCCCGTCGTCATCGCGACACCACCAGGGCGGTCAGCACGCTGGTGAAGAACCCCAGGCCGTCGACCGACGGGCCGGTGAGGTCCTCGACCGCGTGCTCGGGGTGCGGCATGAGCCCGACGACGCGGCCGTCCTCGCTGCACACCCCGGCGATGTCCCGGGAGCTGCCGTTCGGGTTGCCGTCGACGTAGCGGACCACCACGCGGCCCTCACCCTCGAGCCGGTCCAGGTCGGCCGGCGCCGCGACGTAGCGGCCCTCGCCGTTCTTCACCGGGACGACGATCCGCTGGCCCGCCGAGAACGACGAGGTCCACGCGGTGTCGGTGCGCTCGACCAGCAGCCCCTGGTCGCGGTTGCGGAAGTGCAGGTGGCCGTTGCGGGTGAGCGCGCCGGGCAGCAGCCCCGCCTCGCACAGCACCTGGAAGCCGTTGCAGATGCCCAGCACCGGCAGGCCCTGCCGGGCCGCGGCCACGACGTCCTGCATCAGCGGCGACCGGGCGGCGATGGCACCGGCGCGCAGGTAGTCGCCGTAGGAGAAGCCGCCGGGCAGGACGACGGCGTCGACGCCGGCCAGCTCGTGGTCGGCGTGCCAGAGGGAGACGGGCTCGGCGCCGGCGAGCCGGACCGCGCGCGCGGCGTCGACGTCGTCCAGAGAACCCGGGAAGGTGATGACACCGATGCGCACTGTTCTTCTCTCCGTCGTGGTGCGGCCTGGACGACGTCCGGCCTAGTCGGTGGTGCGAGCAGGGAGGTGCAGCTCGACGTCCTCGATGACGGGGTTGGCCAGCAGCGTCTCGGCGATCTCGCGGAGCTCCGCCTCGTCGGGGTCGCCGTCGACCTCCAGGACGAAGTGCTTGCCCTGACGGACACTGCGGACACCGGAATGCCCGAGCCGCCCGAGGGCGCCGAGCACGGCCTGCCCCTGCGGATCGGAGATCTCTGGCTTCAGGACGACGTCGACGACCACCTCGGGCACGTCGAGAAGGGTACCGGCTGCCCGGCGCGGGCCGGCAGGAGCGCGGACGGCGGCCTGGACCGGCCCGGGCGGGGGGTCCCCCGAACGGGTGGCGCCGTCCGCCCGTTGCCCTCACCACCTGCGGTTCCGCGCCGATGATGACCTCGACGAGACCGCCGTCCGGCGGTTCCCGGACGGATGCGACGAACTGGAGGCACGGACCGATGGTGGCGGGCACCCCGAACGTCGACTTCCCGGCCGATGCCACCGCCCTCAGCGTCCTGCCGCTGGGCCGGGACGAGGCGCTGACCAGCCGGGTCCGGCGGACCAGCGGCACGCTGCTCTACGTGAGCCACCCGCGCGACCCCCGCGGCGAGGGCGCCGAGTTCGTGCCCCAGGACATGCTGGAGCTGTCCTGGCAGGCCGACGACGGCCTCCGGTCGATCCCCACCGAGGCCGTCGGGGTCGCCGACGACGGGCTCTGGAAGCTCAAGATCACCGGCCCGGCCAGCCGGCTGCAGCGTCGCGACGCCGTACGCGCCCCCATCGGGCTGCCGGTGTCGCTCGCCTGGGACAAGACGGTGCTCACCGGCAGCACCGTCGACCTCAGCGAGGGCGGCGTGCTCGCCGTCTTCCGGGGCTACGCCGACCTCGGGGTCGGCACGCCGTTCCCCAAGCGCGGCCAGACGATGACCCTGCGCCTGGACCTGTGGTCCGACGAGCTGATCACCGAGGTCCGGATGGTCCGCCGCCGGCCTCGCCAGGACCAGCTGCACGAGTTCTCGCTCGCCTTCGTCGGCCTGCCCGAGTCCGCCGCGGACCTCATCCGCTCGCACGTCTTCACCGCACTGCGCAACGCCCGCACCCGCGGCATCTCCGCGCTGTACTGAGCACCTGGTCGGCCTGCCGGCCTCACCGCCTCCAGGTGCCGTTCCCGGCCGCCGTGGGGCCGTTGCCCGCGATGCCGGCGGGAGGCCTCCGACCTCCGCGCCGCCCTCGCGGAACGGACCTGTGGCCCGTGGGTGCCTGCCGTCCCCCGTTCACGCGGTCGGGCCACCAGCCGGCGCCTCGTGACCTCCTCGGCGAGCCGGGTGGCTCCGGTCAGACGAAGCGCTGGCCGGTGAGCTGCTCGTAGGCTCTGACGTAGCGGTCGCGGGTGGCGGCGACGACGTCGGCCGGCAGCTCCGGCGGCGGGGACACCCGGTCCCAGCCCGAGGTCGTCAGCCAGTCGCGGACGAACTGCTTGTCGAAGGAGGGCTGCGGCGCCCCCGGCGACCAGGTCATCGCCGGCCAGAAGCGCGACGAGTCGGGCGTGAACACCTCGTCGCCCAGCACCAGCGGACCACCACCGGGCGCCGTGCCGAACTCGAACTTGGTGTCGGCCAGCACGATCCCCGCGGCGTGCGCGATCTCCGCGCCCCGCCGGTAGAGAGCCAGGGTGAGCGCGCGCAGCGCCTCGGCCCGCTCGGCACCGACGGCGTCGACCACCTGGGCGAACCCGATCGCCTCGTCGTGCTCGCCCTGCTCCGCCTTCGTCGACGGGGTGAACACCGGCTCCGGCAGCTGGGAGCCCTCGACCAGCCCGGCCGGCAGCGGGACGTCGACGATCGCGCCGGTGCGCTGGTACTCGACCGTGCCCGAGCCGGACAGGTAGCCGCGGGCCACGCACTCTACCGGCAGCATCTCCAGCCGGCGCACCAGCATCGCCCGCCCGGCCACCTCGGCCGGGACGTCGGTGGCCGAGACCAGGTGGTGTTCCGCACCGTGCTCGGCCAGCACCGGGGCCAACTGCTCGAACCACCACACCGACAGCTGGGTGAGCACCCGACCCTTGTCCGGGATCGGGGTGGGCAGCACGTGGTCGTAGGCGGAGATCCGGTCGCTGGCGACCAGCAGCAGCCGGTCGTCGCCGACCGCGTAGACCTCGCGCACCTTGCCCCGCGCGACCAGCGGCAGGTCCAGGCTCACGACGTCTCCCGTTCGCTCCCGCGGCGTGCTCCGCTTCTCGCTCGCTGGCGCTCGCTGCGATGCTCACGCGCCTGTCCGCTCACGACAGCGCCGCCAGCCGGTCGAACAGCGGGCCGAGGTTCTGCACGTACTGCTCCGGCCGGCAGATCTCGTCCAGCCGCGCCTCGTCCAGCGTCACGCCGTCGGTCTCGGCCCGGGCGCGCAGCGTCGTCCGGAACGGCGTGCCGGTGTTCCAGGTCTCCATCGCCGCCGACTGCACCAGGGCGTACGCCGCCTCGCGGGACAGCCCGCCCTCGACCAGCTCCAGCAGCACCGACGAGGTGTAGATCAGCCCGCCGGTGGACTCCAGGTTGTCGCGCATCCGCTGGACGTCGACGACCAGGTTCTCCACCAGGCCCGCCGTCAGGTTCAGCAGGTAGTCGGTGGTGATCGCGGCGTCGGGCAGGAACACCCGCTCGGTGGAGGAGTGCGAGATGTCCCGCTCGTGCCACAGGGGGATGCCCTCCATCACCGGCACGATCGCCGCGCGCACGACCCGGGCCAGCCCGGCGATCCGCTCGGAGCGGATCGGGTTCTTCTTGTGCGGCATCGCCGAGGAGCCCTTCTGGCCCGACCCGAACGCCTCGGACAGCTCCCGCACCTCGGTGCGCTGCCCGTGCCGCACCTCCAGGGCGATCGCCTCGCAGACGGTGGCGATGATGCCCAGCGCGGAGACCCACTCGCTGATCCCGTCGCGCAGCACCACCTGGGTGGAGGCGTCCGCGGCGCGCAGCTGCAGCGCCTCGGCCACGGCCACCTCGACCGACGGGTCGATGAGGGAGTAGGTGCCGACGGCGCCGGAGATCGCCACCACGCCGACGGCCTCGCGGGCGCGGCGCAGCCGGTCCCGGGAACGGGCCATGGCGAAGGCGAGGTCGGCGACCCGGTGGCCCCAGACGTCGGGCTCGGCGTGCACGCCGTGCGTGCGCCCGACCTTGATGGTGTCCCGGTGCGCCAGGCCGTGGTCGCGCAGCGCCGCCACCAGCCGGTCGGCCTTGGCCAGCAGCACGTCGGTGGCGTCGGTGAGCTGCACCGCCAGCGCGGTGTCCAGCAGGTCCGACGACGTCATGCCGTGGTGCACGTAGGCCGCGGCCGAGCGCGGCTCGGTGTTGTCGGCCCAGGCGGTCAGGAAGGCGATGACGTCGTGCTGCGTCGTCTCCTCGATCTCCGCGACCCGGGCGGCGGTCGGCGGCGGCGCGTTGCGCACGGGCTCGACGACGTCGGCGGGCACCCGGCCGGCCGCCGCGTGCGCCTCCAGCACGAGCGTCTCCACCCGACACCACAGGGCGTACTTGTGCTCGTCACTCCAGACCCGCCCCATCTCGGGCAGGGTGTAGCGGTCGATCATGCGGGTACCGCCCGGAACTGGTCAGCAGGTCGTGGCACGGGGACATCCTCCCGCACCGGCCGGCCGGCCCGCGCATCCCCTCGGAGGAACCATGCTGAAGCGGGCCGCCCGCGCGGTCTCCCGCGCCCGGGAGCACCTCCGGGCCGCTGCCGAGCGCGACCCCTACGCCTGGCCCGACGGGACGGTGCTGGTGCTCGACGACGGCACCCGCGCCGTCGTCGACCACGTCGAGGGCCACCCGGCCCCCGAGCCGGACGCCGCCGTGGGCACCCGGTCCGCCGGCCACCCGAACCGGCGGCCGGACCAGGACGGCGCCGCCGGGAGCGACCCCGGCCCCGCGGGCAGCCCGCACCCCGCCGCCCCCGACGTCGACGTGCCCGGCGGCGTCAGCGGACCACCCCGCCCCGGCGGTCCGCCGCCGGCTGCCGGCCGCGACCGCAGCCGGGGCAGCCTGCTCGCCCCGGAGGCGCCGGTCGCCGCCGACCGCGAGGTGCCCAACGGGCTGCGCATCGCCGCCGCGTGGTCGTGGCGGGCGATCGTCGTGGTCGCGGCCGGCTACCTGCTGCTGCGCGCCGCCGGGTACGTGGCCGTCGTCCTGGTGCCGGTGTTCGTGGCGCTGCTGCTGGCCGCGCTGCTGCAGCCCGGCGCCGCGTGGCTGCGCCGGCGGGGCTGGCCGACGTCCCTGGCCGCGCTGACCATGATGGTGGTCGGCCTGGGGGTGGTGGCCGGGATCATCACGCTGGTCGTCGAGGAGTTCATGGCCGGGTACGACGACCTCGCCGAGCAGGTGGGCCAGGGGATCGAGCAGGTGCGCGACTTCGCCGTCGACACCTTCCCGATCTCCCAGGCGCAGATCAACGACGCGCTCGACAGCGCGCAGGAGGCGATCGTCGCCAACCGGGACGTGCTCACCAGCGGGGCGCTGACCACCGCGGCGACGGTCGGCGAGGTGCTCGCCGGCATCCTGCTGACCCTGTTCACGCTGTTCTTCTTCCTGCTCGACGGCCGCCAGATCTGGCTGTGGCTGGTCGGCCTGGCGCCCACCAACTCGCAGGCCTACCTGGACGAGGCCGCCCGCCGGTCCTGGCGCACCCTGATCTCCTACGTCCGGGCCACCGTCGCCGTCGCCGCCTTCGACGCGGTGTTCATCGGCATCGGCCTGCTGGTCATGGGTGCGCCGCTGGTGGTGCCGCTGGCCGCGCTGGTCTTCCTCGGCGCGTTCATCCCGATCATCGGGTCGTTCCTCGCCGGCACCGTCTCGGTCCTGGTCACGCTGGTGGCGCTCGGCCCGATCCAGGCGCTGGTGACCCTCGGCATCATCGTCGTGGTCATGCAGCTGGAGGGGCACGTGCTCCAGCCGCTGCTGCTCGGCCGGGCCGTGTCGGTGCACCCGCTGGCGGTGGTGCTGGGCATCGCGGCCGGGTTGCTCGTCGGCGGCATCTTCGGCGCGCTGATCGCCGTGCCGGTGATCGCCTGCGGCAACGTGGCCGGCACCTACCTGTCCCGCCGGCACGAGGGCCCCCGACCGCCGCAGCCGGACACCCGCCGCGCCCGCCGGCTGGTCCGCGCCGAGTGAGCCGCGCACTGATCCCTTCCCCCGGGCACGTCGGGGTGATCTGGTGTCCCCCGTCAAGCACGCGCGCCGCCACGAACGAAGGGCCCCGATGAGCCGCCAGGTCCAGGTGACGTTCGACGCGTCCGACCCGCGGGCGCTGTCGTCCTTCTGGCGCGAGGTGCTGGGCTACGTCCACCCGGCTCCGCCCGGGGTCGACCTGCCCGAGGGCGCCGACCCGCTCGCCGCCTGGGACGACGTCCTCGCCCGGCTCGGCGTCCCGGCGGAGCAGCGCGACGCGCGGTCGGCCATCGAGGACCCGGAGGGGCAGGGCCCACGGCTGTTCTTCCAGCAGGTGCCGGAGGGGAAGACCGTCAAGAACCGGGTCCACCTGGACGTCCGTGCGGCTCCCGGGCTGCAGGGAGCGGCGCGGACGGCGGCGCTGGAGGCCGAGTGCGCCCGGCTGGTCGCCCTCGGCGCGACGCGGCTGCGTCGCGTCGAGCCCGAACCCCCGATGGAGGCCGGCTTCATCGTGCTGGCCGACCCCGAGGGCAACGAGTTCTGCCTGGACTGACGAAGGACCTGCCTGCCCCCACGATCCGCTCGCTCACCGCGGCCCCTGCAGGCAGGCCGTCGAACCGACCTAGCGGATGCGGCCCTCCACGGCGGCCAGGGCGATGTCGGTGCGCCAGTGCGCGCCGGCCAGCCGGACGCCGGCCACCCGCTCGTAGGCGGTCTGCCGGGCGGCAGCCAGGTCCTCGCCGACGGCGGTGACCGCGAGCACCCGGCCGCCGGCCGAGCGGACCGCGCCGTCGGGCCCGGCGGCGGTGCCGGCGTGCAGCACGCCCTCGCCGTCGACCCCGGTGATGGGGTCCCCGGTGCGCGGCCGCTCCGGGTAGCCCGACGCCGCGACGACGACGGTGACCGCGGCGCCCTCGCGCCAGCGCAGCGGCGGGTGGTCGGCCAGCGTGCCGGTGGCCGCGGCGTGCAGCAGCCCGGCGAGCGGGGTCTCCAGCAGCGGCAGCACGACCTGGGTCTCGGGGTCGCCGAAGCGGGCGTTGAACTCGACCACCCGCACGCCGGCCGAGGTCAGCGCCAGCCCGGCGTAGAGCAGCCCGCTGAACGGCTCACCGCGACGGCGCAGCTCGTCGACGGTGGGCTGCAGCACGGTGCGCAGCACCTCTTCGACCAGCCCGGCCGGCGCCCAGGGCAGCGGCGCGTAGGCGCCCATCCCGCCGGTGTTGGGCCCGCCGTCGCCGTCGTCGCGGCGCTTGTGGTCCTGCGCCGGCAGCAGCGGCACCACCGTGGTGCCGTCGGTGACGGCGAACAGCGACACCTCGGGGCCGTCCAGGTACTCCTCGACCAGCACCGCACCGCCGGCGTCGAGCACCGCGCGGCCGTGGGCCAGGGCGGCGTCCCGGTCCGGGGTGACCAGCACGCCCTTGCCGGCCGCCAGCCCGTCGTCCTTGACCACGAACGGCGTGGCACCGGCGGAGGCGACCTCGTCCAACGCCGTCTCCAGTTCCGCGACGCCACCCACCGGCCACGACCGGGCGGTGGGCACGCCGGCGGCGGCCATCACGTGCTTGGCGAACGCCTTGGACGCCTCGATCTGCGCGGCCTGCGCCGACGGTCCGAAGCAGGCGATCCCCGCCTCGCGCACGGCGTCGGCCGCGCCGGCCACCAGCGGCACCTCCGGGCCGACGACGACCAGCTCGGCACCCCACTGCTGGGCCAGCGCCGCGACCGCGACCGGGTCGGCGACGTCGACCGGCAGCGGGTCGGCGATCACCGCGGTGCCGGCGTTGCCCGGCGCACAGGCCAGCGCCGTGACGGCGGGGTCGGACTGCAGAGCCACGCACAGGGCGTGCTCCCGGGCACCGGAGCCGATCACGAGCACGCGCACGACGCAGAACCTACCGAGCGGGTTCAGCGCGCGGTGCGGGTGCGTGCCGACCGGCGCAGCGCCCGCAGCCGGGCGGTCCCCGCGGTCCACCCGCGCCACCCGGCCGGTGCGGCAGCCCGCGGGCACGAGCGGATCGGTCGTGCCCGACACACCCGGGGCTGAGACTTCACTCACACGGGTGACGCCGACCTGCAGCTCAGGCGCTTGTCCTCCGATTCGTCCCCATGGGGTCGGCGCACGTTCACCCGCCGGACGGCGGGCTGGGCTTCCCTGGGGTCATGTCCGAGACCGGCCTGCGGGCCGCTCCCTCGTCCCGACGGATCTCCTCCCCCGTGGTGATCGGCCACCGCGGTGCGCCCAGCTACCGCCCCGAGCACACCGCGGCCAGCTACGAGCTCGCCATCGACCTGGGCGCTGACCGGGTCGAGCCCGACCTCGTCGTCTCCCGCGACGGCGTCCTCATCGCCCGGCACGACGCCGAGCTCTCCCGCTCCACCGACGTCGCCGACCGCCCGGAGTTCGCCGGCCGGCGGCGCACCGCGGACGTCGACGGCGAGGAGCAGACCGGCTGGTTCGTGCAGGACTTCACCCTGCCCGAGCTGCGCAGCCTGCGGGCGATCGAGCGGCTGCCGGCGGTGCGGCCGCTGAACACCGCCTACGACGGCCGCTTCGGCGTGCTCACCCTGGCCGACGTCGTGGAGCTGGTCCGGCGCCGGTCGACGCCCGACCGGCAGGTCCAGGTCCAGGCCGAGCTGAAGCACCCCGCGTGGTTCGCCGCCCAGGGGCTGCCGATGACCGAGCTGCTCGCCGCCGAGCTGCGCCGCCTGGACGCCGCGCGCCCCGACGGCCCGGTCGTCGTGATGGCGTTCGAGTCGACGGCGCTCCGCGAGCTGCGGGCCGACCTCGGCAGCGGCGGCCCGACCCTGGTGCAGCTGGTCGACGAGGAGGGCGTGCAGGACGCCATGGTCACCCCCGCCGGCCTGCGCGAGATCTCCACCTACGCGCAGGGGATCGCCCCGCACAAGGGCCGGATCCTGCTGCACGGCGCCGACGGGTCGCTCAACGGCGTGTCCGACCTGGTCAGCCAGGCGCACCGGGCCGGCCTGACCGTCACACCGTGGACGCTGCGGCCGGAGAACCTCTTCCTCCCCCGACACCTGCGCTCCGGCAGCGACCCGCACGGCCTGGGCGACGCGCAGACCGAGGCCCGGTTGCTGTTCGCCCTGGGCTGCGACGGCGTGATCAGCGACGCCCCGGAGACCGCGTTCCGGGCCCGCGCCGAGCTGACCGCCGAGGCGCTGGCCCCCGTCCGCCCCCGTCGCTGAGCCCCGGCCCCGCCGCAGGGGCCCACCGCGAGCGTGCGAGCGGTGGGGGCAGCGGGGTCCTTACTCGATCAGGTCGTGGATCACCACGTTCTGGTCGCGGCCCGGGCCCACGCCGATGACGCTGATCCGCGCCCCGGAGAGCTCCTCCAGCCGCCGGACGTAGGCCTGCGCGTTGGCCGGCAGGTCGCCGAAGGTGCGGCAGGCGGTGATGTCCTCGAACCAGCCGGGCATCTCCTCGTAGATCGGCTTCGCGTGGTGGAAGTCGGTCTGCGTCATCGGCATCTCGTCGTGCCGGACGCCGTCGACGTCGTAGGCGACGCAGATCGGCACCGTCTCCAGCCCGGAGAGGACGTCGAGCTTGGTGAGGAAGTAGTCGGTGATCCCGTTGACCCGGCTGGCGTACCGGGCGACGACGGCGTCGAACCAGCCGCAGCGCCGGTCGCGGCCGGTGGTCACGCCGACCTCGCCGCCGTGCTTGCGCAGGTACTCGCCCCACTGGTCGTGCAGCTCGGTGGGGAACGGACCGGAGCCCACGCGGGTCGTGTACGCCTTGAGGATGCCCACCACGCGCTCGATCCGGGTGGGGCCGACGCCGGCGCCCACGGCCGCGCCGCCGGCGGTCGGGTTGGACGAGGTGACGAACGGATAGGTGCCGTGGTCGACGTCGAGCAGGGTGCCCTGCGAGCCCTCCAGCAGCACCCACTCGCCGGCGTCCAGGGCCTTGCCCAGCAGCAGGCGGGTGTCGGCGATGCGGTGCTTGAGCTGCTCGGCGTACCCGGCGTACTCCTCCACCACCTCGTCGACGTCGATCGCCTTGCGGTTGTAGACCTTGACCAGGACCTGGTTCTTCTCCGTCAAGGTGCCCTCGAGCTTCTGCCGGAGGATGGAGAGGTCGAGCAGGTCGGCCACGCGGATGCCGTTGCGGGCGACCTTGTCGCCGTAGGCCGGGCCGATGCCGCGGCCGGTGGTCCCGATCTTCCGCTTCCCGAGGAACCGCTCGGTGACCCGGTCCAGCGCGCGGTGGTGCGGCATGATCAGGTGCGCGTCGGCGGAGATCACCAGACGCGAGGTGTCGACGCCGCGCTCCTCCAGGCCGGCGAGCTCGCCGATGAGCACCTCGGGGTCGATGACCACGCCGTTGCCGATGACCGGCGTGCAGCCCGGGGTGAGGATGCCCGACGGGATCAGGTGCAGGGCGTACTTCTCGCCGTCCGGGGTGATCACGGTGTGCCCGGCGTTGTTGCCGCCCTGGTAGCGGACGACGTAGGGGACGCGCCCGCCCAGCAGGTCCGTCGCCTTCCCCTTGCCCTCGTCGCCCCACTGGGCGCCGATCAGCACGACTGCGGGCATCGGGTCGGTCTCCTCGTCACATCGACACCGGCAGGAACCGGTTGGCCAGGTGGCAGGGTATCGGCATGCCCGTGACCCAGCTCGACCTGCGCGGTCTGGCGGCCACGCAGCCGCCGTCCCGCCGGCACGTCGCCTCGGTCGTCGACGACGCCGAGGAGGTGCGTGTGCTGGGCCCGGTCCCCGCGCTCGCTGCGGTGCTGGCCCGGCTCTGGCGCAAGGAGCGGCTGCCCGCCGTCCCGGTCGCCTGGGAACCGGCCGACGACGCCGCGTCCCGGGGGCTGGCCCGTGCGCTCGGCGTCGGCTCCGGCACCGAGCGGGAGCTGCCGCTGGTCCGGGACGACCACGGCGGCGTGCTCCTGTGGCACGGCCGCGTCACCGCCTTCGGTGCGCCGCGCCGCGCCCTGGCCCGGCGGCTCGGCGCGCAGGCGTACCACGACGACCAGCGGGTGGCCGACGGGCCGATCACCCGGATCGACGTCCGGCCGGACTGGACGGCGCTGGACCGGATCTCCGTCGCCGTGGTCACGGTGCCGCTGCGCCCGGTGCGCCGGACCACCGGGCGGGCGCTGCAGGTGGCCAGCGCGCCGGCGCAGGTGACCCGCGACGGGGTGCCCTTCGACCGCGAGGTCACGAAGTGGACCTGGTACGGCGACGACCGGGTCCGCTGGCTGCTGCGCCCCTGACGGGAGACCCCCGCTGCCGCGCCACCCGTCAGGGTGGGATCCCTGCAGCGGGGCCGGGACGGTGGTGGACACTGGGGGCACCGCCCCGCCCGAGGAGGTCGTGCTGCCGTCGTCCCGTCGCCCGACCGGTCCCTGCCGGTGACCCCGGACCGTCCGCTGGCGTTCGGCCCACCCGTCGAGGTCGTGCCCCGCTCGCGCGGCCGCCGGATGTTCGACCGCCTCCTCGCCCGCCCGGGCGTCAGCGCGCTGGTCGGCGTCGCCCTGCTGACCCTGTTCTTCGGGATCCAGTCCCCGGCGCTGCTCTCCTCCGGCGGCCTGGCCTCCGTGCTCGAGATCGCCGCTCCGCTGGGGATCGGCGGCGTCGCGGTCGCCCTGCTGCTGGTGGCGGGGCAGTTCGACCTGTCGATCGGCGTGGTCGCGGTGGGCAGCAGCCTGCTGGCCGCCCTGCTGGTCACCGAGCTGGGGCTGGGCGTCTGGCCCGCCCTGCTGCTGTCCCTGGTCGCCGCCCTGCTGGTGGGAGCGGTCAACGGGCTGCTCGTGGTGAGCACCGGGTTGCCGAGCTTCCTGGTCACCCTGGCGACGTTCCTCATCCTCTCCGGCGCCGCCCAGGCGGTCGCCGCCGCGGTCGCCGGCGCACCCCGGGTCGGCGGCCTCCGCGGGGCGTCCGGGTGGGACTCCGCGCACGCGGTGTTCGGGTCGACGGCGCAGCTCGGGGACGGACGGTTCCCGGTCTCGGTGCTCTGGTGGCTGGCCGCCACCGCCGTCACCACCTGGCTGCTGTGGCGCACGCGGTTCGGCAACGCCGTCTTCGCCAGCGGCGGGGCGCCCCGGCCGGCCCGCGAGCTGGGCGTGCCCGTGGGGCGCACCACCGTGCTGCTGTTCCTGGGCACCGCCGCGGCCGGCTGGCTGATCGGCACCCTGGGCCTGGTGCGGCTGGGTGCGGTGCAGGTGACCCCGGCCCTGGGCACGGAGATCGAGTTCATCGTGGTCGCGGTGATCGGGGGCTGCCTGCTCACCGGCGGCTACGGCTCGACCGTCGGCGCCTCGCTGGGCGCGCTGCTCTACGCCGTCGCCCGCGAGGGCATCGGTCTCTCCGGCTGGGACCCGCGGTTGTTCGAGGCCTTCCTCGGGGTGCTGCTGCTGGTCGCCCTGCTGGTCAACGGCGTGGTGCGGCGGCGGCTGCGGGCGGTGCCGCGGTCGTGAGCAGCGTGTGGACGGGGCCGGCCGACCCCGATGACCAGCCCGCGGGCGAGGCCGGGACGCCCGTGCTGGAGCTGCGCGGCGTCACCGTCCGCTTCGGCAGCGTGCCGGCGCTGTCCCGGGTGTCGCTGACGCTGCGGCGCGGCGAGGTGACGTGCGTGCTCGGGGAGAACGGCTCGGGGAAGTCGACGCTCGTCGCCGTCCTCTCCGGCATGGAGCAGCCGGCGGAGGGCGAGCTGCTGATCGACGGCCGCCCGGTGCGGCTCCGCTCCCCGCAGCAGGCCCGCGCGCAGGGGATCGCCACCGTCTGGCAGGACCTGGCGATCGCGCCGCTGATGTCGGTGTGGCGGAACTTCTTCCTCGGCGCCGAGCCCACCCGTGGCGTGTGGCCGTTCCGCCGGCTCGACGTCGGGCGGGCCGAGGAGATCACCACGCGGGCGATGGCCCGGGTCGGGGTCACCGGCCTGGACGCCGACCAGGCGGCCAGCGCACTGCAGGCCGGTGAGCGGCAGAGCCTGGCGATCGCCCGCGCCCTGCACTTCGGCGCCCGCGTGCTGGTGATCGACGAGCCGACGGCGCCGATGACGGTCACCCAGCGCGCCCTGGTGCTGCAGGCCGTCGTCGCCGCGCGGGAGGACGGGCTGGCGGTGCTCTTCGTGACGCACAGCCCGCAGTACGCCCACCTCGTGGGCGACCGGTTCCTGCTGCTGGGCGGCGGCCGGGTCGCCGGCGACCTCACCCGGGACGACGTGGACGTCGACGTCCTCACCCGTCTGGTCGCCGGCGGCGACGAGCTGTCCCGCCTGACGGAGTCATTGCGCCGGGAGTGACGGAGGCCGCCGGGTCGATCACCGGTGAACGGCGGGGCGACACGACGCGCGGGCACGCCGACGCCGATGACCGACATGATCCCCGCGGAGACGGCCGTGCAGGGCACCCGGTCCGCCCCTGCGGCGGCCTCGGCGCCGGCCGGGTCCGCGACCGGGCCGTCCTGGTGACCTGAGGGAACGGCCCGGGGGTCCAGCAGGACCCCCGGGCCTCGTTCAGTTGGTGAAGACGCTCACGCCTCCTGGGCCGACCAGCAGCCCGACGACGATGAGCACGATCCCCCACAGCAGCTGCTTGCGCACGATCGCGACGATCCCCGCGATGACGAGCACGACTGCCAGGATCCAGAGCAACGTGGCCATGACCAGCCCCTCCCTTCGAGGCGGCGCCCGTTGGCGCCGACCGGGAGCCAGACGCTAACGAGACCCTGCGGTCCCGGCATCGGGACGATCAAGATCCGGATCCGTCGAGGTCGGCCAGCCCCCTGTTGATCATCGGCGGACGGCTGCCCGACACGCCGTCCGGGCGGACCGGTCGCCCATGATCAACGAGGAGGCGTCAGGGGACGAGCGTCGGGTCGCAGTCGCGCAGCAGCTCGGTGCAGCGCTGCTGCTCGTCGACCTCGCCGATCCGCTCGGCCGCGGCGGCGAGCACGGTGACGCAGCGCAGGAACCCTCGGTTGGGCTCGTGCGACCACGGCACCGGGCCGAAGCCCTTCCAGCCGTTGCGGCGCAGCGCGTCCAGCCCGCGGTGGTAGCCGGTGCGGGCGTAGGCGTAGGCCTCGATCGTCCGGCCGGCACCCAGGGCGCCCTCGGCCAGCGCCGCCCAGGCCGCGCTGGAGGTGGGGTGCGTGGCCGCGACCCCCGCCGGGTCGACGCCGCTGGCCAGCGCCTCGGTGCCGGGGTCGACGGGCAGCAGGGTGGCCGGTGGCTCGCCGAGCAGGTTGCGGTGGGAGTGCGACATGTCAGGCCGCCTGCGACTGGCCGGCGGACAGGAGGTCCTCGCAGGCCTGCACGATCCGGTCGGCCATGCTCGCCTCGGCGAGCTTCATGTAGGTGCGGGGGTCGTACATCTTCTTCACGCCGACCTCGCCGTCGACCTTCAGCACGCCGTCGTAGTTGCTGAACATGTGGCCGGCGATGGCCCGGGTCAGCGCGTACTGGGTGTCCGTGTCGACGTTCATCTTCACCACGCCGTAGGAGATCGCCTCACGGATGTCGGACAGGTCCGAGCCGGAGCCGCCGTGGAAGACCAGGTTGAACGGCTTGGCATCGCCGAGGCCGAACTGCTCCGCGACGACCGCCTGGCCCCGCTGCAGCACGTCGGGGCGGAGCTTGACGTTGCCCGGCTTGTACACGCCGTGCACGTTCCCGAAGGTCGCCGCCAGCAGGTAGACGCCCTTCTCCCCGAGCCCGAGCGCCTCGGCGGTGCGGACGAAGTCGCCGTCGGCGGTGTAGAGCTTCTCGTTGATCTCGTGGGCGACGCCGTCCTCCTCGCCGCCGACGACGCCGATCTCCACCTCGAGCACGATCTTGGCGGCGGCGCACTTCTCGATGAGCTCCTGGGCGATCTCCAGGTTCTCGGTCAGCTCGATCGCCGAGCCGTCCCACATGTGCGACTGGAACAGCGGCGCCTGGCCCGCGTCGACCCGGTCCTGCGAGATGGCGATGAGCGGGCGGACGTAGCTGTCGAGCTTGTCCTTGGGGCAGTGGTCGGTGTGCAGCGCGACGTTGATCGGGTAGCGCTCGGCCACCACGTGGGCGAACTCGGCCAGCGCGACGGCGCCGGTGACCATGTCCTTGACCCGGGTGCCGGAGCCGAACTCCGCGCCACCGGTGGAGAACTGGATGATCCCGTCGCTGCCGGCGTCGGCGAACCCGCGCAGCGCGGCGTTGATCGTCTCCGAGGAGGTGCAGTTGATCGCCGGGTAGGCGAAGCCGCCCTCCTTGGCCCGGCTGATCATGTCGGCGTAGACCTCGGGGGTCGCGATGGGCATGCGGTGCTCTCCTGACGTCGGGACCAGCGGCTCCTGCTCGCCGGTCAGCATCCCACTGGACCGCGCCCGGGTGATCTCCAGGTCACACGGGCGGGCGGGACCGGATCAGCCCAGGCCGAGGTCGGCGAGCTCGAACGCCGCGCGGTACTCCAGCCCGGCCGCCTCGACCGCCGCGCGCGCCCCGCGGTCGACGACCACGGCCACCCCGACCACCTCGGCACCGGCCTCCTGCAAGGCCTCGACCGCCTGCAGCACGCTGCCACCGGTGGTGGAGGTGTCCTCCACCGCGAGCACCGTCCGGCCGGCGACGTCGGGGCCCTCGATCCGCCGCTGCAGACCGTGCGCCTTGCCCTGCTTGCGCACGACGCAGGCGTCGAGGAAGCCCTCGCCGGCCGCGGCCGCGTGCAGCATCGCGGTGGCGACCGGGTCGGCGCCCAGCGTGAGCCCGCCGACGACGTCGTAGCGCAGGTCGCCGGTGAGCTGGCGCATCACCCGGCCGACGAGCGGGGCCGCCTCGTGGTGGAGCGTCACCCGGCGCAGGTCGACGTACCAGTCGGCCTCCCGACCGGAGGAGAGCGTGACCTTCCCGCGGACGACCGCGAGCTCGACGACGAGCTCCAGCAGCCGGTCGCGGTCGGGGTGGGTGGCCCCGTTCCAGGGGCCCGGCCCGAGGGACGAGGGGTGGGGGGGAACGGGGTCCTTGTCCATGGGGCCCGACCCTACTGAGCCGGTGCGAGCACCTGGTCGATGACGTAGACGGTCGCGTTCGCCGTCTGCAGCGGCCCGCACAGCAGGGTCGCCGGTGCCGCCCCGGCCACCGTCTCCTCCGCCGCCACCGACACCTCCGCACCGCTGCCGGTGATCGTGACCTGGTCACCGAGGAGCGTGGTGTGCTCGCCGGCCAGCTCGTCCGGTCCGAGCCGGCCCGGCAGCACGTGGTGGGTGAGCAGTGCGGTGAGCCGCGGGACGTCGGCCTGCAGCTGCGGGAGCGCGTCCGGGCCGAGCGCACCGAAGGCGGCGTCGGCCGGCGCGAGCACGGTGACCTCCTGCCGGGTGTTGAGGACGTCGACGAGGTTGGCGGTCACGACCGCCTGGGTCAGGGTGGTCAGCAGCGGGCTCTGGCTGATCGCGGTGGCCGCGGGCAGGCCGGCGCTGGCCGGCACGCTGCCCGGGCCCTCGGCCGGCAGGCCGGCGCAGGCCGGCCCCACGGGCGTACCGGCGGAGGCGCCGGTGGGCGCGCCGGCCGACTCAGAGGTCGTGGCCGCGGAGCTGGTCGCCGCGGAGGTGGTCGCCGCGGAGGCACCGCCGGCGGCGGCCGGGCCGCCATCGTCGCCGTCCTCGGTGCTGCAGGCGGTCGCCAGGACCAGCAGGCCGCCGACCAGGGCCGCGGCGAGGGCACCGGCCCGTGGTCGTACGGCGGGTCGTGCGGCGGGTCGTGCGGCGGGTCGGGTCGGCCCGGTGGCCTTCACGGGTTCTCCTCTGCGGTGCTGCGGCGCGGGCCCGATCCGGTCGTCGGGGGGCACTGGTCGTCGAGCATCGCATCCTGACGACCGCTGCACCGGGAGGTCAGCGGCTCGTGGTGGTCCCGGCGTGCCAGGCTGACCGGGTGAGCGCCGACCCACCGTCCCGTTCCGCAGGCACCTCCGCCGACCGCCCGCTGATGCCGGCGTCGGTCAAGGTGGCCGTCGGCCTGCTGGCCGCGCTGTCGGTGCTGCTGCTCCTCAGCGGTGTGGTCACCTGGGCGGTGCGGGACACCATCGTCGACGGCTTCCTCGACGCCCAGCCGGACCTCGCCCGGTCGGAGGTGGAGCAGTTCGTGCTCATCGGTCTGGCCCGGGACGTGCTCGTGGGGCTGCTCTGCGGCGCGGCCGCCCTGTTCCTGCCCCGGCGACGGCCGTGGGCCCGCTGGATCGGCCTGCTGGGCGTGCTATTCCTCGGCGCGCTGACCCTGGTCTCGGTGGTCACCGCCGGTGGGCTGAGCCCGTTCGCGCTGCTCCTCGTGGTGCTGTGCGCGGCGGCGGCCACCAGCCTGCTCGTCCGCACGACGACCGACTGGCTGCTGCCGGCGGCACGCCGGCAGGGCTGAGCACCGGACGCCCGGCGCCGCCCCGGGAAGTGCCCGGGGCGGCGCCCGGCGTCAGCGGAGCGCCCGCCGCCTGGTCTCCGACCGGTACCACTCGCTGGACTGCTTGTTGGCCAGCAGCACGATGCCGACGACCAACAGCACCAGGTGGAACAGGCCCAGGAAGCTCAGGCCGACGCCCGCGCCCAGCAGCCCGAACAGCACGTTGATCCCGCCGAGCACGAACAGCACGATGCGCGCCCAGTTGTGGCCCTGCCAGGCGAACCAGATGACGAGCAGGAACGCCGCGATCAGCACCAGCGTGACCACGATCGTCCCGGTGACGACCGCGTCGACCTGCTCGGGGGTGAGACCCGACTCCTCGGCGGCCACGCGCCGGGCCTCGTCGAGGTCGGTGAAGCTGATCAGCAGGCTGATGAGGTTGATCAGCGCGCTGGCCAGGAAGGCACCGAGGCCGAACCGGACGGTGCTGGGCTGGGGCTGCTGCTCGACCGGGGCGCCGGCGTCCCAGCCCCCGGGCGCGGCCGGGTAGCCACCCCCTTGGCCGTAGGAGCCGTACTGCGGCTGGCCGCCCTGGCCGGGCGCACCCCAGCCGCCCTGCTGACCCTGGCCGGGCGCACCCCAGCCGCCCTGCTGACCCTGGCCGGGCGCGCCCCAGCCGCCCTGCCCCTGCTCCGGCGAGCCCTGGCCCTCCGGGCCCTGTCCGGGCGGCGGGCCCCAGCCACCCTGCTGCGGGTCCTGCGGTCCTGACGTCATGACGGCTCCTCGTGCGAGCGGTGTCGGCGCGGTGGCGCCTCTGTCATTCATGATCTTCGGCCATCCGGACGGTGCCGGCACGCTCACACGCCCGGCGGCACGGTGGAGCCCCGGCCCGGGACCGGGGCTCCCGGTAGGCCCACCGGGGCCGGGGCGACCCACTCCCGGCTGTCCGGGTGCAGCAGCAGGAGCACCCGCACGACGGCGACGACGCTCCCACCGGCGGCGAGCGGACCCGGCTCCGGGGACAGCAGGCCGGTGACCACCGTGACCACGCCGGCGGCGAGGAGCACCCACCAGGCCCACCGCCGGTGCCGCTCGAAGGCCCGGACGACGATGCCCCACAGCGTGGCCAGCGCCGCCAGCCCCAGCGGCACGACGAGCGCGACCGGCGAGGAGGTCACCGCCACCAGCGCCAGCGACCACGCGGCGCAGCACACGAGCAGGGCCCGTTCCACGCGGCCGATCCGGATCACCCAACGCGCTGCCTGCAGGGTGTGCCCCGCTGCCCCCATCCCCGGTCCTCCCGTTCGCCGCGGCGCCGGTGCGCCGCGGACCGGACGGGACGGTAGGGCGGCAGGCCGACGCCGCGCACCCGTCGTCCACAGCCTGTGGACGACGGGGCCCCGCCGACGAGCCCGGCCCCGTCCTCAGCCGCGGGTGACCGACAGCCCGGCGTCGCCCTCGGCGACGTCGGCCGGCCAGTCGACGACGACCTCGTCACCGTCGTGGATCTCCCCGGACAGCAGCGCCCGGGCCAGCTGGTCACCGATCGCCGACTGCACCAGCCGGCGCAGCGGCCGGGCGCCGTAGACCGGGTCGAAGCCGTTGAGCGCCAGCCACTCCCGCGCGGCGTCGGTGACCCGCAGGGTGAGCCGGCGGGCCGCCAGCCGGCGGGCGAGCACGCCCACCTGGATGTCGACGATGCCGCCCAGCTCCTCCGAGCCCAGCGCCCGGAACATCACCACGTCGTCGAGCCGGTTGAGGAACTCCGGCTTGAAGTGCGCCCGGACGACGTCCATCACGGCCCGGCGCCGCGCGTCCTCGGGCACCGACTGGTCGGCGATGACCTGCGACCCCAGGTTGGAGGTGAGGATCAGCAGGGTGTTGCGGAAGTCGACCGTGCGCCCCTGCCCGTCGGTCAGCCGGCCGTCGTCGAGCACCTGCAGCAGCACGTCGAAGACGTCGGCGTGGGCCTTCTCCACCTCGTCGAGCAGGACGACGGTGTAGGGCCGGCGCCGGACGGCCTCGGTGAGCTGACCACCGGCCTCGTACCCGACGTAGCCGGGCGGGGCCCCGACCAGGCGGGCCACCGAGTGCTTCTCGGAGTACTCGCTCATGTCGATGCGGACCATCGCCCGCTCGTCGTCGAAGAGGAGCTCCGCCAGCGCCTTCGCCAGCTCGGTCTTGCCGACGCCGGTGGGGCCGAGGAACAGGAACGACCCGGTGGGCCGGTCCGGGTCGGCGACACCGGAGCGCGAGCGGCGGACGGCGTCGGCGACGGCCCGGACGGCGTCGGGCTGGCCGACGACCCGCTGGGCGAGGTCCTCCTCCATCCGCAGCAGCTTCTGGGTCTCCCCCTCCAGCAGCCGGCCGGCGGGGATGCCGGTCCAGGCCTGCACGACCTCGGCGATGTCGTCGGGGCCGACCTCCTCCTTGAGCATCGACTCCCGGGCGGCCACCGATGTCTCGGCCGCGGTCAGGTCGCGCTCCAGCTGGGGCATCCGGCCGTAGCGGAGCTCGGCGGCGCGCGCCAGGTCGCCGTCCCGCTCGGCCCGCTCGGCCTCCAGCCGCGCGGCCTCCAGCTCCTCCTTGGTGCGCTGGATCCGGTCGATGGCCGTCTTGTCCTGCTGCCAGCGGGCGGTCAGCTCGTCCAGCTCCTGACGCCGGTCGGCCAGCTCGCTGCGCAGCGCGGCCAGCCGCTCGACCGAGGACGGGTCGTCCTCCTTGGCCAGCGCCATCTCCTCGATCTCCATCCGGCGCACGGCGCGCTCGACCTCGTCGACCTCCACCGGTCGGCTGTCGATCTCCATGCGCAGCCGGCTGGCGGCCTCGTCGACCAGGTCGATGGCCTTGTCGGGGAGGAAGCGGGCCGTGACGTAGCGGTCGGAGAGGGTGGCGGCGGCGACGATGGCGGCGTCGGTGATACGGACGCCGTGGTGCACCTCGTACCGCTCCTTGAGGCCGCGCAGAATCCCGATGGTGTCCGGCACGCTCGGCTCGCCGACGAGCACCTGCTGGAACCGGCGCTCCAGCGCCGCGTCCTTCTCGATGTGCTCGCGGTACTCGTCGAGCGTGGTGGCGCCGACCATCCGCAGCTCACCGCGGGCGAGCATCGGCTTGATCATGTTGCCGGCGTCCATCGCGGAGTCGCCGGTCGCACCGGCGCCGACGATGGTGTGCAGCTCGTCGATGAAGGTGATCACCTGCCCCTCGGCCTCGGTGATCTCCTGCAGCACGGCCTTGAGCCGCTCCTCGAACTCGCCGCGGTACTTGGCGCCGGCCACCATCGCACCCAGGTCCAGCGCCATCAGCCGCTTGCCCTTGAGGCTCTCCGGGACGTCGCCGGCGACGATCCGCTGGGCCAGGCCCTCGACGATGGCGGTCTTGCCGACGCCGGGCTCACCGATCAGCACCGGGTTGTTCTTGGTGCGCCGGGACAGCACCTGCACCACGCGGCGGATCTCGGTGTCCCGGCCGATGACCGGGTCGATCCGCCCGTCGCGGGCCCGCTGGGTGAGGTCGACGGCGTACTTCTCCAGCGCCTGGAAGGTGCTCTCCGGGTCGGGGCTGGTGATCTTGCGGGTGCCGCGCACGGTGCGGAAGGCGGCCAGCAGGGCGTCGCGGGTAGCCCCGGCGCTGGTCAGCACCGCACCGGCCTCGCCCTCGGTAGTGGCCAGCCCCACCAGCAGGTGCTCGGTGGAGACGTACTCGTCGCCCAGGGCACTGGCCTGCTCTCCGGCGGCGTTGATCGCCCGGAGCAGCTCCCGGGACGGCGACGGCGCGGCCACCGTGGCGCCGCTGACGCTGGGCATGCGGCGCAGCGCGGCGTCGGCCTTGGCGCGGACGTCGGCGGGGTCGGCACCGGCCGCCTGCAGCAGCGGGCCGGCGATGCCGTCGGTCTGCTCGAGCAGGGCGACCAGCAGGTGCAGCGGCTCCAGGGCGGCCTGGCCGCGGTCGACCGCCAGCCGCTGTGCGGCGGCGACCGCCTCCTGCGCACGGGTGGTGAGCTTGCTCTGCATGGTCGGGTGTCGCGTCCTCTCGTGTGGGAGTCGTGCTCGCCCGGTCCAACGGACCAGGAGTTGAGTCTGTTCCACTCAACCTCGGTCGTCCAGTGACGCACCACCCACGGCACGGGACGTTCGCCTCTGGCGCCACTCCCACCCCTGCGGGCCACCGAGATGAGTCACACAACCGACTCCGACCCGGTGGCGCCCTACTCTGTGGGCATGACGGACACCCCGTCGCCGAGCGTCGCTCTCGACGACCAGCTCTGCTTCGCCCTGTACGCGGCCTCCCGTGCGGTCACCGCGCGGTACCGGCCCATGCTCGACGAGCTGGGGGTCACCTATCCCCAGTACCTCGTCCTGATGCTGCTGTGGGAGGAGGACGGGCAGACCGTGGGTCAACTGGGGTCCCGGCTCGCGCTGGACTCCGGCACCCTCTCGCCGCTGCTCAAGCGCCTCACCACCGCCGGCCTCGTCACCCGCCACCGGCGGGCCGACGACGAGCGCTCGGTGTCGGTGCGGCTGACCGAGAAGGGCCGCGCCCTGCACGGCCCGGCCTGCTCGATCTCCGCCGAGATGATCGACGCGCTCGCGCTGGACCAGCAGGAGTTCGACGCCCTCAAGGGCCAGCTGCGCCTGATCACCGACCGGGTCACCGGACCGCGGGCCGACGTCCCCGCCTGAGGGACGACCCCTCTGCTCCCCACTTCTCACACCCTGGGCCGGCCTCTGCAGAGAGGCCGGACGAGGGGCCTCCCTCTCCGGTGGCGGGAATCCCGCCTGCTGCGCACGGTTGTGCTCGGCAGGATCAGGTGACACCTCCCACCGCACCCGCGCGGTGGGCACCGTCCACACAAGGAGGCCCCGTGCCCACTCGTACCGCACGCACCGCCTGGAACGGCTCGCTGCAGGAGGGCTCCGGCCAGGTCGAGCTGAGCAGCTCGAAGGTCGGCACCTACGACGTCAGCTTCCCCAAGCGCGCCGCCGACGAGGCCGGGGGCACCACCAGCCCCGAGGAGCTCATCGCCGCGGCCCACTCGTCCTGCTTCGCGATGGCCCTGTCCAGCGAGATCGGCAAGGCCGGCGGCACGACCGAGTCGCTCGAGGTCACCGCCGACGTCACGCTGGGCCAGGTCGACGGCGCACCGACGATCACCACGGTCAAGCTGACCGTGCGCGGCGAGGTAGGCGGCCTGGACGCCGACGGCTTCCAGCAGGCCGCGCAGGCCGCGAAGGCCGGCTGCCCGGTGAGCAAGGCGCTGTCCGCGGTCGACATCAGCCTGGACGCCTCGCTCGTCTGAGGAAGGACCCCGTCCCCCTCTGGACGGGGCCGTTCCAGCACGTCACCGAGGCCCGCCTCCCCGGATCGGGGAGGCGGGCCGTCGTCGTGTGCGGATCAGCGGCGGGTGGTGCCCGTGCCGGCGTCGGCCAGCTGCTGGTCGACCTCGGCGGTGACGTCGCCGACCGACCCACCGCCCGCAGACTCGGTGCGCAGCCGCTCGTCCCCGGTCTCGGTGCGCAGCGCGACCTCCCGGATGGCCACGATCGCGGCGATGGTGACCAGCGACAGGGCGGCGGCGATGAAGAAGATCCGCCCGGTGGCGTCCCCGTAGGAGACCGCGATCAGCTCACGGATCGGCGCCGGGGCGTCGGCGAGGTCGGCGAGCCCGACGTCACCTGACCCGGCGGCCTCCGCCGCACCGGGGACGTCCGCCAGACCCCGCTGGATCAGGTCACCGACGCGGGTGGAGAGCACCGCGCCCAGCACCGAGACGCCGATCGTGCCACCCAGGCTGCGGAAGAAGGCGACGGCGGAGCTGGCCGCACCCAGGTCGGTGGCCGCGACGGTGTTCTGCACGGCGAGCACCAGGTTCTGCATGGTCATCCCGATGCCGATGCCGAGCACGGCGAGGAACACCCCGAGCACCACCATGTTCGTGGCGTGGTCGATGGTCGCCAGCAGCCCGAACCCGATCGCGACCAGCAGGGAGCCGGCCACCAGGTAGCGCTTCCACTTGCCGGTGCGGGTGATCAGGATCCCGGAGACGGTGGAGGAGACCAGCAGGCCGCCGACCATCGGGATGGTGAGCAGCCCGGCCGCGGTGGGCGAGTAGCCCCGGGAGATCTGCAGGTACTGACCGAGGAAGACCGTCGAGCCGAACATCGCCACACCGATCGCGACGCTGGCGATGATCGCCAGGGTGGTGGTGCGGTCACGGAAGAGCCGCAGCGGGACGATCGGCTCCTTGGCCCGCAGCTCGGTGACGACGAAGGCGACGATCGCGAGGACGCCGCCGGCGACGAACAGCGCGCTCTCCAGCGAGGCCCAGGCGAAGCTGTCTCCGGCCAGGGTGACCCAGATCAGCAGGGCCGAGACGCCGGCGGTCAGGAAGGCCGCGCCGAGGTAGTCGATCGAGACGTCACGCTTGGTGACCGGCAGGTGCAGCGTGCGCTGCAGCAGCACCAGCGCGGCGGCCGCGAACGGGACGCCGACGAAGAAGCAGTAGCGCCAGCCCAGCCAGCTGGTGTCCACCAGCAGGCCACCGATGAGCGGCCCACCGACGGTGGCCACCGCCATCACCGAGCCCAGCAGGCCGGAGTACCGGCCGCGCTCCCGCGGGCTGATCATCGCGGCCATGGCGATCTGCACCAGCGCCTGCAGGCCCCCCAGACCCAACCCCTGCAGCACCCGCCAGCCGATCAGCGTGGGCACCGACTGGGACAGCCCCGCGAGCATCGAGCCGACGATGAAGACCACGATCGCGATCTGGATAAGCAGCTTCTTGCTGAACAGGTCCGCGAGCTTGCCCCAGATCGGGGTGGACGCCGTGGAGGCCAGCAGGGTGGCGGTGACCACCCACGTGTACTGGCTCTGCGAGCCGCGCAGCTCGGTGATGATCGTCGGCAGGGCGTTGGAGACCACGGTCGAGGACAGGAAGGCGACGAACATCGCCAGCAACATCCCCGACAACGCGGAGAGCACCTGCCGGTGGGTCATCCGGCCCTGCTGCTGGACCGGCACCTCGGCGGCGGGGGCGGGACCGGCCGCGGGCCGGGTCGGGGCGGGGGTGCTCATGCGCGGGTCTCCTGAGGGTGCTGCGGTGGTGCGGTGGGGAGGGCCGGGGTCGCCGGAGCGGCGCCGGGGTGGAGCGGGGTGGACGGGCGACCGGCCCGGTCCAGGCCGTCGGCGAGCTTCTCCAGCCAGCGGGTGAACTCGCAGGCCTCGTCCTCGGTCCAGTCGTCGAGGGCGCTGAGCGCCCACTGGCTGCGGACGTCGCGGGTGTGGGCGAGCGCTGCGACCCCGGCGTCGCTGAGGCTGATCAGGCTCGCCCGGCCGTCCTGCGGGTCGGGACGGCGCGCCACGTACCCGGCACGCTCCAGCGCGGCGACCTGCCGGCTGGCGACCGAGACGTCGACGCCGGCGTACCCGGCCAGCGCGCTGCAGCGCTGAGGGCCGTGCTCCTCGAGCGGGGCGAGCACCGCCCAGCCGAAGGAGGGCAGGTCGCCGTAGAGGTCAGCGGCCACGCGGTGGCCGAGCTGGCGCGTGGTGCGCAGCAACCGGGCCAGGCCGGCGGTCAGCCGCTGGGAGGTGTCCCGGGTGATGTGCACGCCCCGCCCTCCGTCGCCTCGCCCATCGTCCTGTGCAGACAGCAAGCATCTTGCGCCGGTTGGTTGGAGCATGCAACGGGATTCAGCTGTGATGGTGCTCTCCCGGGTGGAACACCCGGGAGAGGGAGGCCGCAGCCGTCGTCGCGCGCGGTCCGGGCCAAGCCGCCCGGGTGCCGGCGGGGGCCGGGGGCCGGGGCAGGTGGCCAGGGGCCGCGGCAGGTGGCCGGGGGCCGGGGCGGGTCCGCGGCGACAGCAGACCCGCAACGGCCGTCACGGCACCGGCGACCTCGCCTCCGAGCGGCCGGCCGAGTCGGTGACGGCGCCGGCGGGCGAAGGGCGGGGCGCCGCTGCCATCTCGCCGGCGCTCAGGCCGGTGGAGGGCACCCCGGGAACAGGGTCAGTCGGCGGTGGCCTCGGCCTCGCGGGCCTCACCGATGCGGTTGAGCCGGCCGAGCAGCTCGGCCAGCGTGGCGACGTCGGAGGTGGCCCAGTCGGACAGGTCGGCCTCCCAGCGCGCGCGACGGGCGTCGCGCAGCTCGCTGAGCCGGCGGTGGCCCTCGGCGGAGATCGACAGCACCTGGGCGCGCCCGTCGTCGGGGTCGGCGGCCCGGTCGACCAGCCCGAGGTCGACCAGCGAGGCCACCTGGCGGCTGACCGTGCTCTTGTCCAGCCCGAGCTTGGCGACGACGTCGCTCGCGCGCAGCGGCCCGGCGTCGTCGAGCAGCACCAGCAGGCCGTACGCGGCGCCGTCGAGGTCGTGGTGGAGCTGGCTGCCCAACCGCCCCTGGATGGCGCGGGAGCGCCGCAGCAACAGGGCGACCTCACGCTCCAGGTGCACGTACGCCTGGTGGCTGTCCAACTCGCTGTCCACGGTCACATCGTGTCCCACGTCCGGGATCGACTCAACGTTCCCACCGGGACGTCACCGGCCGTGCCTTCAGCCCTGGCCGGGCCGCCAGATGACCAGCGCGGAGCCGGCCGTGCGCGGCACCAGGTCCCGCCGGTAGGTGGCGGCGACCGCGGACTCCGCGGCGATCCGCCGGGACTCGGCGACCTGGAGCTCCTCCAGCAGCTCTCCGACCCGGGTCTGCAGCGCTTCGACCTGGGACTCCAGCTCGATGATCCGCTTGATCCCGGCCAGGTTGACGCCGTCCTCCTGGCTGAGCCGCTGCACCTCGCGCAGCAGCGCGACGTCCCGCGGGCTGTACCGGCGCCCCCCGCCCGCGGTGCGTCCCGGGCTGACCAGGCCGAGCCGGTCGTACTGGCGCAGCGTCTGGGCGTGCATGCCGGCCAGCTCGGCGGCCACCGAGATGACGAACACCGGGGCGTCCTCGGCGAAGGCGGGCCCGGTCACCGGGGGGCTCCGCGGCGCAGGGCGGCGGTGACCTCCGGCCGGGGGTCGTCGGGCAGCTCGGCGGCGAGCTTCTCGATCGCCTCACGGGCGCCGGGCGTCAGCCGCTGCGGCACCGCGACCTCGACGGTCACCAGCAGGTCGCCGGTGGAGCCCTTGCCGGGCACGCCGCGACCACGGACCCGGAAGGTCCGGCCGCTGGCCGTGCCGGCGGGCACCTTCAGCGACACCGAGCCGTCCAGCGTCGGCACGGTGAGGGTCGTGCCGAGGGCGGCCTCGGCGAAGGAGACCGGCACGGTGAGCGTGAGGTCCTGGCCGCTGCGGCCGAACAGGTCGTGCCCGCTGACGTGGACGACGACGAACAGGTCACCGGCCGGGCCGCCGCGGCGTCCGGGCGCTCCCTTGCCCGCCAGCCGGATGCGCTGCCCGTCCTTGACCCCGGCGGGGATCCGGACGGTGATCGTCCGGGTCTGGTTGGTGACCCCGCTGCCGGAGCAGGTCGCGCACGGGTCGTCGACCACCGAGCCGGTGCCCCGGCACTCGCGGCAGGGCTCGGAGAAGGCGAACGCGCCCTGGCTGCGGCTGGTGACGCCGGCGCCGTTGCAGACCGGGCAGGTGTGCGGACTCGTGCCGGGCTTCGCGCCGCTGCCGCTGCAGGTCGGGCAGGTGCCGGGGCTCTGCATCCGCAGGGGCACGGTGACCCCGAGGACGGCCTCGTCGAAGGCGAGGGTCGCCTCCGTCTCGACGTCCTGACCGCGGGCCGGACCCGAGGCCGCCTGCTGCCGGCTCCGGGTGCCGGCACCGGGGGCGCCACCGGTGAACAGACCACCGAAGAGGTCGCCCAACCCACCGGCGCGGCCACCCGGACCGGGCGCACCCGCGCCCCCGAACAGGTCGCCGAGGTCGAACGGCTGCCCGGCGCCACCCGCACCGCCCGGGAACCCCCCGGGGAAGCCCGGGCCGCCGCCGCTCCCGGGGCGGAACCCGCCGGAGCCGAACAGCCGCCGGGCCTCGTCGTACTCGGACCGCCGCTTGGGGTCGGACAGCACGTCGTAGGCCTCGGAGACCTCCTTGAAGCGGATCTCGGCCTGGGTGTTGCCGGGGTTCTTGTCCGGGTGCAGCTCCCGGGCCAGCTGGCGGTACGCCTTCTTGATCGCCGCCGCGTCGGCGTCCTTGGGGACGCCCAGGGCCGCGTAGTAGTCCTTCTCGATGAAGTCCCGGGTGCTGCTCATCGGGCGCCTCCTCTCTGCTGTCCTGCGGTCGGGCCGGTCCGGCGCCCGGGTCGGGGGCGCCGGACCGGCATCGGGTGTGCGCTCAGCGGTCGGCCGGGTCGGTGTCCGGCTGGTCGGCCTCGGCCGTCACCTGGGTCTCCGGTGCCGGGGACTCCGGCGCCGGTGCCGGGGACTCCGGCTCGGTCACGCCGACCATCGCCGTGCGCAGCACCCGGTCACCACGGCGGAAGCCCGGACGCAGCACCGTGGTGGCGGTCGGCTCGCTGACGTCGGGGGAGGTGTCGTGCAGCACCGCTTCGTGCAGCGCCGGGTCGAACGGGTCCCCGGGCTTGCCGAAGGACTCCACGCCCAGGCCGTCGAGCAACCCGAGCACCCGGTCGGCGACGACCTTGAACGCACCGGTCAGGTCGCCGTGGTCCCGCGCCCGCTCGATGTCGTCGACGATCGGGAACAGCTGCCCGGCGAACTTCTCGGCCGCCTGGTCGATCACCAGCACCCGGTCCCGGTCCACGCGGCGCCGGTAGTTGGCGTACTCCGCGGTCACCCGCTGCAGGTCCTCGGTCCGCTCGGCAAGCTGGCGGGCGGTGTCCCCGCCCTGGTCCCGGCCCTGGTCCCCGCCGACGTCACCGGCCGGGACGTCGGTCTGCTCGGCGACCGGGGCCGCCTCCTCGTTCTGCTCGCTCATCTGCTCTCCCTGCGCGGCCGCGGAGCCGGCCGGCTGCTCGCCGGCCGGCTCGCGGACCGCGCCGCTGGTCGGGTCGATGCGCCGCCGATCGCGGATGACGACCCGCGGCGCCTGCTCGTCCTGCTGGCTCATGGCTCCCTCCCGAGCCCGCCGGCCCGGTTCCCCGGGCCGGCGGGCCGGCACGCAGCCGGGGTCGTCACCGCTTGTCGGTGTCCTCGTCCACGATCTCGGCGTCGACGACGTCGTCGTCACCGGCCGAGGCGGTGGACCCGGTCGAACCGTCGGCACCCGGCTCACCGGTCGCCCCGGCGAAGCCGTCACCGGCGGCACCGGCCCCGGCGCCGTCGGCCTGGGCCTGGGCGTAGAGCGCGCCACCGACCTCCTGGGAGACCCGGGCGACCTTCTCCTGGGCGGTCTTGATCGCGGCGACGTCGGAGCCACCGAGGGCGGAGCGGAGCTCGCTCAGGGCCTCACCCAGCTCATCCTTCTTGTCGGCCGGGATCTTGTCGCCGTTCTCGGCCAGGAACTTCTCGGTCTGGTACTGCAGCGACTCGGCGAGGTTGCGGGTCTCGGCCTCGTCGCGACGGCGCTTGTCCTCCTCGGCGTGCGCCTCGGCGTCGCGCATCATGCGCTCGATGTCGTCCTTCGGCAGGGCCGACCCGCCGGTGATCGTCATCGACTGCTCCTTGCCCGTGCCGAGGTCCTTGGCGGACACGTGCACGATGCCGTTCGCGTCGATGTCGAAGGCCACCTCGATCTGCGGGACGCCGCGGGGCGCCGGCGGCAGACCGGTCAGCTCGAACATGCCGAGCTTCTTGTTGTAGGCGGCCATCTCGCGCTCACCCTGGAAGACCTGGATCTGCACGGACGGCTGGTTGTCGTCGGCCGTCGTGAAGATCTCGCTGCGCTTGGTCGGGATCGTGGTGTTGCGCTCGATGAGCTTGGTCATGATGCCGCCCTTGGTCTCGATGCCCAGGGACAGCGGGGTGACGTCGAGCAGCAGGACGTCCTTGACCTCGCCACGGAGCACACCGGCCTGCAGGGCGGCGCCGACGGCGACGACCTCGTCGGGGTTGACGCCCTTGTTGGGCTCCTTGCCACCGGTCAGCTCACGGACGAGCTCGGTGACGGCCGGCATGCGGGTCGAGCCACCGACGAGGACGACGTGGTCGATGTCGGCGACGGAGACCCCGGCGTCCCGGATGGCCTGGTTGAACGGGGCCTTGGTCCGGTCCAGCAGGTCCTGGGTGAGCCGCTGGAACTCCGCCCGGGTGATCGTCACGTCCAGGTGCAGCGGGCCCTCGGCGCCGGCGGTGATGTAGGGCAGGTTGACGTTCGTCGACTGCGCGCCGGACAGCTCGATCTTGGCCTTCTCGGCCGCCTCGCGGAGCCGCTGCATGGCCAGCTTGTCCTTGGCCAGGTCGATGCCGGACTGGGCGTTGAACGTCTGCACCAGGTGCTTGACGATCCGCTCGTCCCAGTCGTCGCCACCGAGCTTGTTGTCACCGGCGGTGGACTTGACCTCGATGACGCCGTCGCCGATCTCCAGCAGCGAGACGTCGAAGGTGCCACCACCGAGGTCGAAGACCAGGATGGTCTGCTCGGTCTCGCCCTTGTCCAGGCCGTAGGCCAGCGCGGCCGCGGTCGGCTCGTTGACGATGCGGAGGACGTTCAGGCCGGCGATCTCACCGGCCTCCTTGGTGGCCTGGCGCTGGGCGTCCTCGAAGTACGCCGGGACGGTGATGACCGCCTCGGTGACCGGCTCGCCCAGGTAGGTCTCGGCGTCGCGCTTCAGCTTCTGCAGCACCCGCGCGCTGATCTCCTGCGGGGTGTACTGCTTGCCGTCGATGTCGCCGGTCTTCCAGGTCGTGCCGATCTCGCGCTTGACGCTGCGGATCGTGCGGTCGACGTTGGTGACCGCCTGGTTCTTGGCCGACTGCCCGACCAGGACCTCGCCGTTCTTGGCGAACGCGACGACCGACGGGGTGGTGCGGGAGCCCTCGGAGTTCGCGATGACCGTGGGCTCGCCGCCCTCGAGGACCGCGACGACGGAGTTGGTGGTGCCCAGGTCGATACCGACCGCTCGTGCCATGGGGGCGTCTCCTCTGTGCTGGTGGGTGGTGCAGGTCTGGAGAGAGCCGAGGGACCGACGACGCCGGGTCACCGGCTCCACCGGGAACGCCTTGCGCGCGGTCCGCTCAACTTTCCTGCCCACCGTAACGGCAGGCCCCGCCCCCGTGTTCCCGGGGCCCGATCCGCCCCGGGATCAGGTGACCTGGTCGTGCCTGCTCCTGGCTCACCTCCGGACCTGAGCCAGGAGCACGTGCGGTGAGCCCGGACGACAGCCGCAGCGCGTCAGGCCGGTGCGCGACGGTCGACCGGTGCCCGCACCGCCCGGAACCGCCGGGGGCCGGGCAGCCGGGTCGCCAGCAGCAGCCGAACCCGCTCCGCCACGGGTGGCCAGCCGGCGCCGAGGTCCGCCTGCGCGACCCGCACGAAGCGCACGCCGAGGTCGCGTGCGGCGTCCTCCCGGCGCTTCTCCTCCCAGAGCACCTGCGCCGGCGTCCGGCCACCCCGCGGCTCCTCGTACTTCACCCGGCCGTCGAACTCGATCGCCACCGCGGCGTCGTCGTACCAGGCGTCGACCCGGGCCACGAAGCCCTGCGGCCCGTGCAGCTCGACCTGCGGCTCGGGCGCGGGGAGACCGCTGCCCAGCAGCGCCAGCCGGCCACGCGTCTCCAACGGCGACTCCGCGCGGCCCTCAGCGAGCCCCGCGGCGCGCGCGGCCCCGCCGATGCCGTACCAGTGGGTGGCGTCCAGCACCGCCGCCCGCAGCTCGGCCGCGGTGACGACGCCGGAGTGCAGGGCGGCGTCCATCGCCACGACGGCGTCCTCCAGAGCCCATTCGCGGCCGCAGTCCACCAGCGTCCGGGCGGGCCCGGTCAGCCGGAACGGTCCGTCCGCGCGGACGGCGGGCGACGGTGGGGTCAGTCGGCGGTCGGGGCCTCCGACACCGACGTGTCCGCCGGGAACTGCGGCAGCGGCACCTCGGGGCGCTGGACGGTCGCGTCGCAGGAGCCCAGCGGCACCGGCACCCCCTCCAGGTCGGTGCCCGAGCCGTCCAGCACGTACTGCTGCGGGAAGACGTTCGGCACCGGCACCCCGTCGTCGGCCAGCGGCTGGCGCAGCTCGCGGGCGCACCCGTCCGCCCACCACTCCTGGAAGCCGACCTCCAGCGGCCGCCCGTCCTGGTCGTAGAGGAGCACCCCCTCCAGCGGCGTCCCGTCCGCGGCGTAGGGCAGGACGTCGGTGATCGGGCCGTACCGGGAGACCAGCGGGTACTGCCCGACCGCCTGCTCGACCACCGGGGCGGGGTAGCCGTAGTCGGAGGCGTACCCGTAGTCGACCGAGGAGGGGCCGGTGGAGTCGACGGCCACCGCGAACGCCACCAGGGCCAGGAACGCGCCGGCGACGGTGATCAGCCGGCTCAGCCGTGGGCCCTGCTGCTGCCGGCCCAGCGCGACCGAGCCGGCGACCGAGCCGAACGTCAGCAGCAGCCCGAGCACCGAGCTGCCCAGCGGTGCCGGGAAGGGGAAGTCCCAGTCGCCGGCGAGGGCGCACGGCACCGCGATCAGCAGGTAGCCGCGCAGCACCCACCAGGCCGGCCGGAGCTCGAGCAGCAGCCGGCGCACCTCGCCGGCCAGCGGGTGCGCCTGAGCCCGGGCCAGCCACCGGCGCAGCTCCGCGATCCGGTCCGGCGGCGACTGGGCACCACCGCGCGGCGGGAGCCCGGCGGCGGCCCGCAGCTCGGCGGCGTACGCGACCGGGGAGCCCAGTCGCACGTCGAGCGGGCGGTCGTCGTCCTCCTCGATCAACGAGGCCAGGTGCTGCTCCAGGTCCTCGAGCAGGTCGCCGCGCTCCTCGGGAGGCAGGTCGCTGAGCTCGCACTCGACCGCCACCAGGTAGTTCTGCGCCTGGCGGGCCGGGTCGCGGGCGGAGTCCGGTGCCGCGGGCGCGGTCACGCGGCCACCGTCCGGTCCAGCACGCCGTCGACGGTGTCGACGAACGTCCGCCACGTCTTGGTCGAGTCCTCGAGCACCGAGCGTCCCCTGTCGTTGATCGCGTAGTACTTGCGGTGCGGCCCCTCGTCGCTGGGGACGACGTAGGAGGTCAGCGCGCCGGCCTGGTACAGCCGGCGCAGCGTGCCGTAGACCGAGGCGTCACCGACGTCCTCCAGGCCCGCGTTCCGCAGCCGGCGCACCACGTCGTAGCCGTAGCCGTCGGCGTCCCGGACCACCGCGAGCACCGCGACGTCCAGCACGCCCTTGAGCAGCTGGCTGGCGTCCACCCGTCACCCCCTCGCCGCCCCGTTGACGGCACCGCGCTAGTGCACCATGCGCAGTAGTGCGGGAGTAAGAGCGACGCGCGGAGGGGACGTCGCCACGCGACCCCCTGGGGCCACCGGTTACCGGCCGGTAGCGTGACCCCGCCCGGTCAACGTCGGTCCCGGGCGGGCGGGAACGCCCGCACGCGCGCACGAGAGGGAGCCCATGGGCCCGCTGCAGATCGTCCTCGGCACGCTGGCCGTGCTCCTGCTCGTCGTCTCGGTGGTCTACGCCACCAAGGCGGTTCGCGCGATGCTCGCGATCTTCCGCACGGGCCAGCCCGATCCGACCCGCTCCGGCCCGGTCGTCCCGCGGCTGAAGACGCTGGCCGTCGAGTCCCTGGGGCACACCCGGATGCTCAAGTGGTCGGCGATCGGTGCCGCCCACTGGTTCGTCTTCATCGGGTTCTACGGCCTGTTCCTCACCTTGGTCGAGGCGTTCGGCGAGGTGTGGAACCCGGAGTGGCACCTCCCGCTGATCGGCGAGTGGGCCCTGTGGAACCTCTTCGTCGACCTGATCGGCACCGCCACGGTGCTGGGCATCCTGTACCTGATCGTGCGGCGCCAGCTGGACCACCCGCGCCGGAAGGGGCGGCAGAGCCGGTTCGCCGGGTCGAACGAGGGGCGCGGCTACTTCGTCGAGGCCGTAGTCCTGGTCATCGGCGTCTGCATCCTGCTCATCCGCGCGATCAAGGTCGCCGCCGACCTGACCGACGCCCCCGCCTGGTCGCACCCGGTCTCCGGGGCGCTCGCGAACCTCGTGCCGGCGAGCCCCGACCTGCTGTCCGTCGTCGCCTTCGTCAAGATCGTCGTCAGCCTGGTCTGGCTGATCACCATCTCCCGGGTGCTGAACATGGGCGTCGCCTGGCACCGGTTCAGCGCCTTCTTCAACATCTACTTCAAGCGCGAGGACGACGGCTCCCAGGCCCTCGGCCCGCTGCCGGCGATGACCTCGAACGGCGTGCCGATCGACTTCGAGGACCCTGGAGAGGACGACGTCTTCGGCCGCGGCAAGATCGAGGACTTCACCTGGAAGGGGATGCTCGACTTCACCACCTGCACCGAGTGCGGGCGGTGCCAGAGCCAGTGCCCGGCGTGGAACACCGGCAAGCCGCTGTCTCCCAAGATGGTGATCATGGACCTGCGGGACCACCTGTACGCCAAGGCCCCGTACCTGACCGGCGCCACCAAGGCGTCGGACAACGCCCCCGACTTCGCCGACTACTCCACCCTGCAGGCCAGTGACGAGCAGGTCTGGGCCTCGGGCTACGCCCGGATCGAGGGCACCAACGACGCCCAGGCGCACCGCCCGCTGGTCGGCACCCTCGAGGAGGGCGGGGTCATCGACCCCGACGTGCTGTGGAGCTGCACCAGCTGCGGCGCCTGCGTCGAGCAGTGCCCGGTCGACATCGAGCACGTCGACCACATCATGGACATGCGCCGCTACCAGACGCTGATCGAGTCCAGCTTCCCCTCCGAGGCCGGCGCGATGATGCGCAACCTGGAGAACCGCGGGAACCCGTGGGGCGTGGGCGGCACCGTCCGCGAGGACTGGATGAAGGACCTGGACTTCGCGGTCCGGCAGGTCGACGGCACGATCCCCGACGACGTCGAGTACCTGTTCTGGGTGGGCTGCGCCGGCGCCATCGACGACCGCGCCAAGAAGGTGACGAAGGCCGTCGCCGAGCTGCTGCACATCGCCGGCGTGGAGTTCGCCGTCCTCGGCAACGGGGAGACCTGCTCGGGCGACCCGGCCCGCCGGATGGGGAACGAGTTCCTGTTCCAGCAGCTGGCGGCCGAGAACGTCGAGACGCTGAACACCGTCTTCGAGGGCCGGGAGCCGGGCCGGCGGAAGATCGTCGCCACCTGCCCGCACTGCTTCAACTCGATCGGCCGGGAGTACCCGCAGCTGGGTGGCGACTACGACGTCGTCCACCACACCCAGCTGCTCGGCCAGCTGGTCGAGGACGGCCGGCTGACCCCGGTCACCCCGGTCGACCGCAAGGTCACCTACCACGACCCGTGCTTCCTGGGCCGGCACAACAAGGTCTACACCCCGCCGCGCGAGGTGCTGGGCGCCGTGCAGGGCCTGTCGACGCAGGAGATGCACCGCTGCAAGGACCGCGGCTTCTGCTGCGGCGCCGGGGGTGCGCGGATGTGGATGGAGGAGAAGATCGGCAAGCGGATCAACGTCGAGCGCACCGAGGAGGCGCTCGACCTCGACCCCGACGTCATCTCCACCGCCTGCCCGTTCTGCATCACCATGCTGAGCGACGCGGTCACCAGCAAGAAGCAGGCCGGCGAGGCCAAGGAGCACGTCGAGGTGCTCGACGTGAGCCAGATCCTGCTGCGCTCGATGGCCCCGGCCGGCGCGCCGGGCACCGGTTCGGGCCCGGAGGTCGGCACCGAGCCCGACGACCCGGCCGGCACCGGCTCGGCGGCCACCCGGCACGACTGAGAGGCCCGCCACCCCCCGGGGCGTGGATCAGGTCACCTGATCAATGGCTGTCCCCCCGCATCAGCGTTGGTGCGGGGGGACAGCCATTGGTGCAGGGGGACACGCCGCTTCAGGGACACTGACGGCGTGAGCTTCATCTTCGGGGGCGTCCGCGGGCGCGAGGACCCCGAGCTGGCGGCGGGGAACCGGCGCACCCGGCTGCACTACGCGCGGGACGTCAACGACGAGCGGGCGCTGGCCGACGACCGCCCGCCAGTCCAGCGCAACCGCGGCTGGACCTGGCTGGCCGTGGCGGCGGTCGCGCTCGCCGTGCTCGCGCTGGTCGGCACCCGCGGGGCCGAGGACGTCCCGATCACCGCCGACTGCGACACCCCGGCGATCGCGGTGGCCAGCAGCGTCGTCGCCCCCGGCGCGGTGCTCCGCTACCGGCTCACCGGCGCCGACGGCGTCGACTACGTCGCCACGCTGGACGGCGCCCCGGTCCGGGGCGACGCCGGCAGCACGGTCAGCTACACCCCCACCGACGCCGGACCGGCGCTGCGGCTGCGCCAGTGCCTGAGCCCGACGCTGGCGATCGCCGCCCCCGCCGGCGACGGCCCGCACGAGCTGGCGCTGCTGCGGGTGGCCCCCGACGGCAGCACCGAGCAGGTCGCGGCGGTGCTGGTCACCGTCTCCCGGTAGGCCCCCTCCCCAGCCGCACGGGGCCAGGAGGATGATCCGGGCACGTGACCCGCTCCACCCCCGACGCTCCGCCCGCGCCCCCCGGCTCCGCCTCGCACGGCGCCGTCCTGGTCGGCACCGCGATCGTGCTCACCGGCTTCAACCTGCGCACCGCGGTCAACAGCGTCGGCCCGGTGCTGGAGGAGGTCGAGCGAGGGCTCGGCATCTCCTCCGGGCTGGCCGGCCTGATCACCAGCATGCCGTTGATCTGCTTCGCGCTGATCGGCTTCGCCGGGCCCCCGCTCGCCGCCCGCTTCCGGGACGGGCACGTGCTGGCGGCCGCCCTGCTGGTGATGACCGCCGGCCTGCTGGGCCGCGTGGCCACCGACAGCGTGTGGGTCTTCCTGGCCGGCACGGTGGCGACCATGGTCGGCGGGGCGCTGGGCAACGTGCTGCTGCCGGGGCTGGTGAAGCGCTGGTTCCCCGGCCGCACCGGCCTGCTGGTCGGCGCCTACAGCACGGCGCTCGCGATCGGCGGGGCCGTCGCCAGCGTCACGGCGGCCCCGATCGCCGCGGCGGCCGGCGCCGACGGCTGGCGCTGGGCGCTGGGCATCTGGGCGGTCTTCGCCGTCGTCGCGGCGCTGCCCTGGCTGTTCGTGCCGGTGCGGCCGGGGGCGTCGCGGGGCACGCACACCGCCGTCCGGCTGCGGTCGCTGACCCGGAGCCCGCTGGCCTGGACGATGGCCGCCTTCTTCGGCCTGCAGTCGATGCAGGCCTACGTGATCGTCGGGTGGACCGCCCAGTACCTGCGCGACCAGGGCATGTCCGCCGCGGCCGCCGGGTCGCTGGTCGGGCTGAACGCGCTCATCGTCATCCCGCTCAACGCCGTCGTCCCGCTCGTCGCGGTGCGCCAGCACCTGCAGCGGCCGATGCTGCTGGTCTTCGTCGCCTGCTACCTCGCCGGCTGGACCGGGCTGCTGCTCGCCCCCCTCACCATGCCGTGGCTGTGGGTGTCGCTGCTGGGGCTGGGCATGGGCTCCTTCGCCATGGTGCTGGCGCTGTTCGGCCTGCGCGGCCGCACCCCGGAGTCCGTCGCCGCGCTGTCCACGGTGGCGCAGGGCTGGGGGTACGCGCTGGCCGGCGTCGGGCCGCTGCTGGTCGGGCTGCTGCGCGGCATCACCGGTGGCTACACCGGCATGTTCGTGCTGGTCTACGCCGGCGTCGTCCTGCTGGGCGTGACCGGCTGGGCGATCTGCCGGGAGCGCTACGTCGACGACGAGCTGCCCGGCCCGACGCCGCCGAGCACCCGGCCCGCGGCGGAGGTGGAGGTCGCCGGCACCGAGCCGCCGATCGCCGTCCCCCCGCCCGATCGCTAGACCGACAGCTGCAGGGCGCGCAGCAGCTCGACCGCACGGTCGCGGCGGAGCTGCGGCGAGCGGGTGAGCAGCGCGACCGCGACGACGTACTCGTCCTCACCGGCCCAGCCGCGCCCCTCGGCGGCGAGCCGCGCGATGTGCTCGCGCACCTTCGGCTCGCGGCTGTAGGCGCCGAACTCCAGGCCCATGGCCAGGAAGTTCGCCACCCGGAAGCCCTGCTCCCCGGCTGCGGCCAGGGTGCCGGCGGGATCGGAGTAGCTGGGCAGGGCGACCAGCACGTGGTCGAAGCCCGCCTTGAGCAGCCGGAGCGCGAGGTCGTTGCCGTACCAGCCACCCCAGAGCTCGGGCATGAGCAGCTCGCCGTCGGGGGCGGGGAGATAGGGCGGGTTGGCGATCACCGTGCTGACCCGCTCGCCGCCGGCGGAGTCGGCCCAGGCGAAGAAGTCGCCGTGCTCGACGGTGTACCGGTCGGCGACACCGAGCTCGGCGATGGTCTGCCGGGCCCGGGTCACCGAGGTCTCGCTGATGTCGGTGCCGTGCACCCGCAGCCCCGGCACCGCACGGACGACGTGCGCGATCGCCCGGGCGTCGCCGCTGCCGAGCTCGGCCACGCCCTCCTGCTCCCAGGGCACCAGGGAGGCGTACTGGGTCAGCAGCAGCTGGACCCCGAAGGCGTAGTGCGCCGACTCCTCGGCGCAGTCGAAGAAGCCGTCCGCCACGCGGTCGTCGGAGGCCGCTGGCAGCAGAACGGCGGTGTCCCGGGGATCCATGGCGGCCTCCCTACCCAGCACTGCCGCCCGTCACCCGGCCGCGCACGACTGTTCACCCACCGGCCAGCGGGTGGGGCTCACGCGAGCGGCGTGGCGGCACCGGGACGGCGGGTCTCGGCCCGGTTGAAGTTGCGGAACGACCGGGACGGCGTCGGGCCGCGCTGGTCCTGGTAGCGGGAGCCGTAGACCGACGAGCCGTAGGGGTGCTCGGCCGGCGAGGTCAGCTGGAACAGGCACAGCTGCCCGATCTTCATCCCCGGCCACAGCGTGATGGGCAGGTTGGCCACGTTGGACAGCTCGAGGGTGATGTGCCCGGAGAAGCCCGGGTCGACGAAGCCGGCGGTGGAGTGGGTGAGCAGGCCCAGCCGGCCCAGCGACGACTTGCCCTCCAGCCGGGCCGCCAGGTCGTCGGGGATGCGCACCACCTCCAGCGTGGAGCCGAGCACGAACTCCCCGGGGTGCAGCACGAACGGGTCGTCACCGGTCGGCTCGACGAGCGTGGTCAGGTCGTCCTGCTGCTGGGCGGGGTCGATGTGGGTGTACCGGGCGTTGTTGAACACCCGGAAGAACCGGTCCAGCCGGACGTCGATGCTGGAGGGCTGCACCATCGCGTCGTCGAAGGGCTCGATGCCGAGCCGGCCGTCGGCCAGCGCGGCCCGGATGTCGCGGTCGGACAGCAGCATGCCGCGGAGTCTAGGGAACCGGGACCTTGGCCCCTGCCCGCGGCGGTCGCCTCGGAGGTCAAGGACCTCGCCGACCAGACCGCGCGGGCGACCGAGCGGGTCACCACCCAGGTCGAGTCGGTGCGGGCGGCCTGCGACGACGTCGCCACGGTGATGGCCAACGTCGGGAACACCGTCGAGGAGATGACCGGCTTCCTCGGCGTGATGCGCGGCTGACCGGGGGGCTGACGCCGCACCCCGGGCGCTTGGTAGGCTCGTCGGCGCAGGGCGTGAGCTCCGCTGCGGGTGTAGTTCAATGGTAGAACATCAGCTTCCCAAGCTGACAGTGCGAGTTCGATTCTCGTCACCCGCTCTCCTCCCCTCCCGGGCCACCCCCGGGCTGCGGCACCCGAGCCGGTCCGTTTGGCTGTGCCGGTGACCTCCTCCGACGTCCAGCTGCGCACCCTGCCGACGGCGGACCTCTCCCCCGCCGAGCTGCGCGACCTGCGCCGGTTCCTCGACGCCGCCTTCGACTCGTTCGGCGACGACGACTGGAGCCACGCGCTCGGCGGGGTGCACGTGCTGGCCACCGTCGACGGCGAGCCGGCCGGCCACGCCGCCGTCGTCGGCCGCCAGCTGATCACCGGGGGGACCACGCTGCGCACCGGCTACGTCGAGGCGGTCGCCACCGCGGCGTCGGTCCGCCGCCGCGGCGTGGGGACGGCGGTGATGACGGAGATCGAGCGGCTGGTCACCGGCGGGTTCGAGCTGGGGGCGCTGTCCGCCAGCACCGCCGGCGCCGCGCTCTACACCGCCCGCGGCTGGCTGCCCTGGACCGGGCCGACCGCCGCCCTGACCCCCGACGGGGTGCGGGACACCACGGACGAGGACGTCTTCGTGCTGGCCACCCCGTCGACTCCGGTTCCGCTGGACCCGGCCGGCCGGCTGGTCTGCGACTGGCGCCGGGGCGATCTCTGGTGAGTGGCGACCTGTGGTGGGTCAGGCGGGCAGCAGCAGGGTCGCGTAGAGCGTCAGCCCCGGCCCGAACGCCATCGCCACCACCGGGCCGTCGACGTCACCGAGCTCCTCCAGCACCAGCAGCACGGTGGCCGAGGAGCAGTTGCCGTGCTCGGCGAGCACCCGCCGGGAGGCGCCCATCTGCTCCTCGGCGAGCCCGAGCTGGTCGCGGACGACGTCGAGGATCCGCGGGCCGCCGGGGTGCACCGCCCAGCCGGCGACGTCCTCCACCCGCAGCCCCGCGCCGGTCAGCAGCTCGTCGACGACGTCGCCGACGTGCCGGGAGAGGACGTCGGGCACCCGCGGGGACAGCCCCATCCGGAACCCGAGGTCGGTGACGTCCCAGGTCATGTGGTCGGCGGTGGCGTAGTCGGTGCGGGCCACGGTGGCCGCGACCCGGCGACCCCGCCGGGCTCCCGGCTCCACGACCACCGCGGCGGCGGCGTCGCTGAACAGCGAGTGGTTGACCACCTGCTCCAGCTCCGGGACGGCCGGCTGCACGTGCAGGCTGGTCAGCTCCAGGCACAGCAGGACTGCGGGCCGGGACCGCGCGGTCACGTAGTCGCCCACCGCGCCCAGCCCGGGCAGCGCCGCGTAGCAGCCCATGTGGCCGACCAGCAGCCGCTGCAGCGCGGCCGGCATGCCGAGGTCCTGGGCCAGCCGGATGTCCAGCCCCGGGGTGACGTAGCCGGTGCAGGAGGCGACGGCGAACAGGCCCACGTCGCCCGGCGCCAGGCCGGCGGCGTCCAGGGCGCCGGCCACGGCCTGCTTGCCCAGCGGCATCGCCTCGGCGACGTAGCGGAGCATCCGGGTCTCGGTGCCCACCGCGGAGAGGTCCTCGTCGCCGGGGTAGACCACCGCGTGCCGGGTGCGCACGCCGGAGGCCATGAAGACCCGCTCCGCGGCGCGCAGCCCGTCGTACCGGGGGGCGAAGTAGTCCCGCCAGACGGCGGACTGCTCGTAGGTGGTCGGCAGCGCCCGTCCGGCTCCGGTGACGACCGCGCTCACGGCCGGGGGCGGCTTCCGTCGGTCCTGCTCATGACCCGACCGTACGTCCGGGGACGGTCCCCCGCCCGCCGCGCTTGACCCCGTAGCCGGCGAAGAGGATGCCGGTGTAGGGCATCCGCCGCATCCGGACCCCCGCCCGCCGGCCGCGCCGCCAGGCGACCACGTCGCGTACCGACGGGCGCAGGCCGACCAGCCGGAGGTCCAGCCCCAGCCGGTCAGCGGTGGCCAGCAGCTCGCGTCGGTCGACGAACAGCGCCGGGTCGTGGATGCCCGGCGGCGGTCCGCCGGGCAGTCGCTCGGCGATCCGGACGGCCACCAGCGGAGCGAGCCGGGTGGCTGCGATCGAGTCGATGACCAGCACGCCACCGGGCTTGAGCAACCGGGCGCTCTCGGCGAGCACCTGCCCGGGGTCCTCGACGTGCTCGAGGATCTCCCCGGCGGTGACGACGTCGGCGCACCCGTCGGCCAGCGGCACCGCCAGCACCGACCCGCGCACCGGGGTGACGCCGTGCTCGCGGGCGATGCGCAGCCCCGCCAGGCCGATGTCCACGCCGACGTGCCGGTACCCCAGCCGCTTCACGTGCGGGGCCATCAGGCCACCACCGCACGCCAGGTCGACCAGGACGGCACCGGGACCGGACGCCGGGGGCACGTGCCCGGCTCGCGAGGCGGCGATCCACTGGAGCATCGCGAAGCCCCCGCGCGGGTCCCACCACTGGTCGGCCAGCTCGTCGTACTGCGCCGGGTCGTTGCGCTGCACGCCGCCGACGCTACTTGCCCTTGAGGGGGTCGTGACCCCAGTTCATCAGGCTGTACCGCCAGCGGGAGGTCCCGACGTCCTCCTTCGCCGGTTCCTGCGCCAGGTGCCGCTTGACGTAGCCGGTGACCTTCCGCATGTGCGCGAGGTCGTCGTCGTCCAGGTCGGCCTTCCTCGTGTGCAGCAGCTCGACGATCCGCCGGCCCGACTCGTGCCCGGTCGACTCACCGGAGCCGCCGTCCTTCTGCCCCACCGACTGCGACTCCTCGGTCCGCAGCCAGCGCTCGAGCTCGCCGGCGGTCATGTTCACCGCCGCGCCGAACTCGCGGCGGATCGCGTCGGCGTCCTCGGCCTGGTGCTCGGGCATGGCGCCTCTCCCGGGTGTTGATCGACTCCGCCTGCGGTACCGCGGGGAGGTGGCCGAGAAACTGACCGACGCCGAACGGACCGCCCGCGCCCGGGGCGAGACCCCCGACCAGGTGCTGGACCGGAACGTGAACGAGGCCCTGCAGGAGATGCGGGTGGCGATCACCGGTGTCCAGGTGCTCTTCGCCTTCCTGCTCACCCTGCCGTTCCAGTCCCGCTTCGCCGACCTGGGCACGTTCGGGGTCACCGTCTACTCGGTGGCGCTGATCAGCTCGGCCTGCGCCACGGTGAGCCTGGTGGCGCCGGTCTCCTTCCACCGCACGCTGTTCCGGCGGCAGCAGAAGGCGGCGATCGTGCGCTACGCCGACCGCGGCCTGGTCATCGGCCTGGGCCTGCTGCTGATCGGCATCGCCGCGGCGCTGCTGCTGGTCATCGACGTGGTGCTGGGGCGATGGCAGGCGGTCGTGGTCTGCGCGGTGGTCGGGACGTTGGGCGTCGTCACCTGGTACGCCTTGCCGCTGCGCCGCCGGTTGCGCGCGGCCGGCTGACGTCGCCTCCTAGGCTCCCTGCCGTGTCGAGCCCCGGGATCCCGCCGTGTCCGTGACCGTCGTCGGCAGCCTGAACGAGGACCTGGTGGTCACCGTCGACCGGCTCCCCGGGCGCGGCGAGACCGTCGTCGGTTCGGCCGTGGCGCTGCTGCCCGGCGGCAAGGGCGCGAACCAGGCCGCGGCGGCCGGCCGGCTCGGGCGCGGCGTGCACATGGTCGGCCGGGTCGGCGACGACCCGGCCGCCGGCCGCCAGCTCGCCGCACTGGCCGACGCCGGGGTGAACGTCGGTCGGGTGCAGCGCACCCCCGGCACCCCGACCGGGTCGGCGACGATCCCGGTGGAGGCCGGCAGTGGCGAGAACCTGATCGTCGTCGCCCCCGGGGCGAACGCCGCGCTCACGCCGGACGACGTCGACGTCGAGTCGGTGCACCGCGCGGGCGTGCTGCTGCTGCAGCTGGAGACCCCGCTGGAGACGGTGCGGGCCGCCGCGGCGGCCACCGGCGGCACGGTCGTGCTCAACCCGGCACCGCCCCGGCCGCTGCCCGCCGAGCTGCTCGCCGCCGTCGATGTCCTGGTGCCCAACGAGCCGGAGCTGCGGGCACTGGCCGGCGACCCGGACGGCGACGACTCGCCGGCCGCCCTGGCCGCGCTGGCCCGGCGGGTGGCCACCGGCGACGTGGTGGTGACCCTGGGCGGGCGGGGTGCGCTGGTGGTGCCGGCCGAGGGGCCGGCGCTGCTGCAGGCGCCGCCACCGGTCGAGGTCGTGGACACCACCGGCGCCGGCGACTGCTTCTGCGGCGCGCTGAGCAGCGCGCTGGACCGCGGGGCCGGACTGGCCGAGGCGGTGCGGTACGCCGTCACCGCCGCGGCGCTGTCGACCACCGGGCCGGGTGCGCGGGCCGCGCTGCCCGACGACGACGCCGTCCGGGGGCTGCTGCCCCGCACCCCACCTGCCGGGCCGGTGGCCTGAGGCGCCGGGTTTCCGGGCCGGACGGTCGGGCATCCGCCCAGGCATGACCGAGAGCGCACAGCAGCACACCAGCGAGCCCGCCGAGGGCGGCGACCCCGCCGTCGACCAGGAGGGCGGCCGCACGCCGCACCCCGACCAGCCCGCCGAGGGCACGGAGGAGGCGGCCGAGGACGGGCTCGACCCGGAGAACCGCGTCACCGGCGCCTGAACCGGGCGCGGCTGGCCCGGCGGTCGCCGGGTCAGCCGTGCGGCGCCCGTCCCTCGGCCGCCTCTCCCGGCCCGACCGTCTCCCCCGGCTCGGGCTGCGGCGGCGGCAGGTCCGGCGCGCGCGGTGCCCGGCGCGGTGGTGCGGTCGGCCGGCGCACGGACGAGCTGCGGTCCCGGGACACGGGCACGGCGTCCTCCTGCAGCACGGTCACCCGGCCCACCCGGGCGACGCTGCCCTCCATGATGACCGTCACAGGCGGGGACCGAGCTCGACCAGGTCCGACCCGTGGGTGATACTGAGTCTGAGATTCATTCCCATCAGGCATCCACGTGAGGACCCGCCGTGCCCCGCCCTGCCCAGCTCCGCCGCCCCGCGCTCGCCGCGCTGGCCGCCACCGCCACGCTCACCCTGGCTGCGTGCGGCAGCTCCGGCGGCGCCGGCACCACGACAAGCGAGGCCGACGCGGACAACTGCCCCGGCGAGGTCGTCGACGTCGTCGTGTCGGTGAGCCAGTGGGGCGACGTCGTCGAGCAGCTGGGCGGCGACTGCGCAACGGTGACCACCGTGCTGGCCTCCTCCGCCGTCGACCCGCACGACTACGAGGCCACCTCCGCCGACATCGCCGCCTTCACCGAGGCCGAGCTGGTCGTGCTCAACGGCGCCGACTACGACCACTGGGCCGCCGACGCGATCGCCTCGCTCGACTCGGACCCAGCCGTCGTCGACGCCGCCGAGGTCGTCGGGCTCGAGACCGAGGAGCACGCCGAGGAGGAGGGCCACGCCGAGGAGGAGCACGCCGAGGAGGAGCACGCCGAGGAGGGACACGGCCACGGCGGGGTCAACCCGCACCTGTGGTACTCCCCCGAGTACGTGCAGGCCGTCGCCGCCGCGGTGACCCAGCAGCTCAGCGAGCTGTCGCCGGACGCCGCCGACCACTTCGCCGAGCAGGCCGAGGCCTGGGAGTCCGACCTCCAGCCCTACCTGGACGAGATCACCGCTCTGCAGTCCGCCGCCGCGGGGCGCAGCTACGCCGCCACGGAGAGCGTGTTCGAGTACACCGCGGAGGCGGTCGGCCTGACCGACGCGACCCCCGCGGGCTACCGGGAGGCGGCGAGCAACGAGGCCGAGCCCGCACCGGGCGACGTGGCCGCGTTCGAGGCCGCGCTCTCCGACGGCTCGGTCGACGTGCTGGTCTACAACACCCAGACCGAGGGCAGCGTCCCCGAGCAGCTGCGGGCCGCGGCCGAGGCGGCCGACGTCCCGGTCGTCGAGGTGACAGAGTCGGTGCCGGACGGCGAGACCTCGTTCGTCTCCTGGCAGCTGTCCCAGCTGGAGCAGCTCTCCGACGCACTCGGTGGGGGTCAGTGACCGACATCCAGACGGCCGACCCGGCCGCCGCGCCGCCACCGGCGCTCGTCCTCGACGACGTTTCGGTGGTGCGCGGCGGCCGGGTCGTCTGGTCGCAGGGCACGCTCACCGTGCCCACCGGCGCCGTCGTCGGGGTCATCGGCCCGAACGGCGCGGGCAAGACCACGCTGTTCCAGCTGGCCCTCGGACTGCTGCCCCCGGCCACCGGCCGGGTCGAGGTGCTCGGCCGCACCCCGCGCCGGGGTGACCGCCGGATCGGCTACGTGCCGCAGAACTACACCGCCGCCCTGGGCGAGACCGTCCGCGCCCGGGACCTGGTCATGCTGGGCCTGACCGGCGGGCGCTTCGGGCTGCGCCGCGCCTCGGCCGCCGAACGTGCCCGGGTCGACGAGGCGCTCGACCGGGTCGGCGCGACCGGCTACGCCGACCGGCGGATGTCGGAGCTCTCCGGTGGCCAGCAGCAGCGGGTCGCCATCGCCCAGGCGATCGTCGACGACGCCGAGCTGCTGCTGCTCGACGAGCCGCTGGCCAACCTCGACCTGCGCAACCAGCACGAGGTGGTCACCCTGCTCGGCGAGCTCACCCGCTCGCGGCAGGTCACCATCATGATTGTCGTGCACGACCTCAACCCGCTGCTCCCGGTGCTCACCGACGCCGTGTACCTGCTCGACGGGCACCCGCACCACGACCCGATCGACGCCGTCGTCACCGAGGACCTGCTCACCCACCTGTACGGCACCCCGGTCCGGGTGGTGCGCACCGCGCAGGGCGACCTCTTCACCCGGGGCGGCTGAACCGTGGTTCGCTTCCAGGAGAACTGGCTGCAGGTGCTGCAGACCTCGTTCATGCAGCACGCGCTGATCGGCGGGTCGCTGGTCGCGCTCACCGCGGGGCTGATGGGCTGGTTCGTGGTCACCCGGCAGAACGCCTTCGCCGCGCACGCGCTGGCCCACATCGGCTTCCCCGGCGCCACCGGCGCGATCCTCGTCGGCGCGCCGGTGACCCTGGGCCTGGCGGTGTTCTGCGTCGGCGGCGGGCTGCTGATCGGCCTGTTCGGCAAGCGGGTGGCCGAACGGGAGGTCGCCACCGGCACGATCCTGGCCTTCGCCACCGGCCTCGGCGTGCTGTTCGCCTCGCTCGCCACCGCCAACGCCAGCCGCACCACCGCCGTCCTGTTCGGCAACCTGCTGGCGATCTCCACCGACCAGCTGTGGGTCTTCGGCGGGTTCACCCTGCTCGTGGTCGGCGCGCTCGCGGTGATCGCCCGCCCGCTGGTCTTCTCCTCGGTCGACCCGGCGGTGGCCGAGGCGCGCGGCGTGCCGGTGCGCGCGCTCGGGGTGGCGTTCGTGGTCCTGCTCGCCCTCACCATCACGATGGCCGTGCAGGTGGTGGGCACCCTGCTGCTGTTCGCGCTGGTGGTCACGCCGGCCGCCGCGGCGCTGCGGATCACCGCCCGCCCCGGGATGGTCGCTGCGCTCGCCGTCGGGATCGCGCTGGGCAGCGTCTGGCTCGGCCTGGTGCTCTCGGCCATGGTCAACCTGCCGCCCAGCTTCTTCGTCACCACCCTCGCCGTCCTCACCTGGGCGGTCACCCTGGTCGTCACCCGGGACCGCACCCCGCGCCGGGCCACCGAACCGGTGGTCGACCACGCCCCGCTGGTCGTCGACCGCGCCGGCTGACCGCTGCCCGCCCGGCCCGGGCGGGTGATCGACATCTCAGCCCCCGAACGGGTTCTCGTGCCTCGGGGGCTGTTTTGCGCCAGCAGGTGCAGGGGAAGCTCGGGATCATGCCGAACAACGACACCGACCACCAGCGGATGGACCAGGACGCCCCCAGCGGGGCCGAGGACGCGCGCGCGGAGCAGCAGCCGCTGGCCCGCATGCTGGCCAACCCGCGCCGGGTGCGCCGGGCCTGAACCACCGGGACCAGAACCACCGGGTTCTGACCGTCGGGGCCTGACCGCACCCCGCCGCGGACCCGCGACGTCGTCGTCCCAGCAGCCTCACGGAACCCCTGCCGTCCCGGCTGGTGCCGTGTGCCACGATGGCGCTGCGCGAGCGCCTGGACACGTCGGCGTGCCGCGAACTGCTCCGTCACGTGGTGCTGCACGATCGCTGGCGTGACTGCCGCAGCCCTTCCCCTGCACACGGCCGACGACGGGCCGGCACCCGTCCGTCGTTCCCGCGCGGAGCGTCAGGAGATCGTCCTGGACACCGCCGAGCGCCTGTTCTCGGCACGCAGCTCGCGCAGTGTGGGCATGGACGAGCTGGTCCGCGAGACCGGGCTGGGCAAGATGACCGTCTACCGGCTCTTCAAGAGCAAGGACGACCTGGTCGGCGCCTACCTGGCGCGCAAGGCGGCCACGGTGCTGTCCTACATCGACGCGGAGCTCATCCGGCTGGAGGGCGACCCGCGGGCCGCCTTGCTCTCGGTGGTCGACGCGGTGGAGCGGGACGTCACCCGCACCGGCTTCCGCGGCTGCCCGTTCACCAACGTCAGCAGCGAGTACGACGACCCGCAGCACCCGGCCCGCAGCGCCGCCGCCGACTACAAGTTCGAGCTGCACACGCGGCTGGAACGGCTGGCCGCCGAGGTGGTGCCCGGCGGCGGCGAGGACCTGGCCGCGCAGGTGCACCTGATCATCGACGGCATGTACCTCTCCGGTGGTCTGCTCGGCCCCGACGGGCCGGCCGCGCACGGCCGCCGGCTCGCCGAGCAGCTGGTCGACGCCGCCGTCCGGGACGCCACCGCCTGACACCTCCTCCGGGATCTGGTCTCCTGGTCGTGATGGCTCCTGGCTCAGCACAGGAGGTGAGCCAGGAGCACCGACGGTGAGCCAGGACGGGCCTGGACGACGACCGCGGGCTGGACGGCGACCACGCCGCCCGGACGACGACCGACCGTGGCACGACGGGCAGGACGGCGTCCGGACCCGCAGGATCGGTCCATGACCGACCGTTCGCGACCCGACCTCGACGACGACACCGTCACCGCCGTCGGCAAGCTCTCCGAGGCCCTCGAGGCCGTCGAGCACGCCCGCGGCATGCTCTACGGCTTCCACCAGCTCACCGGCCGCGCCGACCTGCTGCTGCAGGACGCCGTCGACCTCTTCCGCCAGGCCGGGCACGGCGGGTTCGCCGACGACCTGGACCGTGAGCTGGTCGGCCGCAACGTCATCGCCGACCGGTGGACCTTCCAGATCGTCGAGGACTACGACGCCAACTACTGGTCCACCTTCCGCGACTTCGACCGGCAGGCCCGCGACGCCTTCACCGACGGCGATCGGCACGTCTTCGAGGCGCGGATGAAGCAGCGCGAGCGCACCCACGGCCATCCCCGGCACGAGGCCGGCCCGGTCCTCGACGAGCAGCCCTGATCCGGCCGACGTGATCGGTGGCCGCCTCGTAGGCGGCACCAGCCGCCAACAGCGTCGCCTCGTCGAACGGGCGTCCCATGAGCTGCATGCCCAGTGGCAGGCCAGCCGCGTCGAAGCCGGTCGGCACCGCCAACGCCGGCAGCCCGGTGAGGTTGCTCGGCGCCGTGAGCCGGACCATCGCCAGGTCGACCGCCTCGGTGGTCCCGTCGCCCCAGGTCACCTCCATCGCGTCTACCTCGGGGGCGGGGAACGGCTGGACCGGGGCCACGACCACGTCCACGTCGGCGAACAGCTGCGCCCACGCCCGCTGCATGAGCGTCCGCATCCGCAGCGCTCGGATGTAGTCGGTGGCCAGCACCAGCTCGCCGACCTCCAGCGACATCCGCGTCTCGGGCCGGTAGAGGTCGGCCTTCTCGCGAAGCATGTCCTGGTGGTACGCGGCAGCCTCCGGCAGCACGATCGCCCACTCAGCGGCCAGCACCTGGTCGGGATAGGGGATCTGCACCTCGCGCACCTGCGCCCCCAGACCGACCAGGACGTCGACAGCCGTGCGGACCGATCGCTCGACCTCCTCCTCGACGTGGTCGAAGAAGAAGTTGGACGGGACCCCGATGCGCAGCCCCTCCACGTCCCTGGTCAGCCCGGCCGCGTACCCGGGCACCGGCACGTCCACCGAGGCGGGGTCCAGAGGGTCGTGGCCGGCGATCGCGTCCAGGACCAGCGCGGCGTCGGAGACGGTCCGGGTCAGGGGCCCCACGTGGTCCAGCGACCACGACAGCGAGGCCACCCCGCGCCGCGACGTCCGCCCGTAGGTGGGCTTGAGCCCGACGGTGCCGCACAGGTTCGCCGGGATGCGGATGGAGCCCGCGGTGTCGGTGCCCAGGCCTGCCAGGCATGAGCCGGCGGCGACGGCGGCGCCGGAACCCCCACTGGACCCACCGGGGATCCGGCTGGTGTCCCAGGGGTTGCGGGTGGTGTGGGTGCGTCCGCCGTAGGCGAACTCGTGGGTGTGGGTCTTGCCGACCATGACCATCCCGGCCGCGCGCAACTGCTGGACCGCCACGGCGTCGGTGTCAGGGACGCGCCCCTCCCGGACCTTCGAGCTGGACGTCGTGGGGACGCCTGCGGTGTCGTACAGGTCCTTCACGCCCAGGGGGATGCCGTGCAGCGGTCCCCGGCGCCGTCCGGCCGCGATTTCCCGTTCTGCTTCGGCCGCCTCCTCACGGGCCGTGTCGGCGCAGACGTGCGCAAAGGCCCCGATCGCGGGCTCGGTCGCCTCGAGGCGGGTGAGGACGGAGTCGGTGAGCTCCACCGGGGACAGCCGGCCAGCCCCGATCTCCTGAGCGGCCTCGGTCAGGGACAACTCGTAGGGCTGCACGGTCAGGCCTCCCAGCGGGCGTCGAAGGCTGTCGCAGGGGGCGTCTCGCCCAGCTGGACGTCGTCGAGCCGGTCGATCAGCGCGTACATGTCGGCGAGGGTCCGGCCCACGGCATCGAGGCGGTCGGGGGACAGCTCGAGGCGGGCGCCGCGGGCTGCGTGCGCCAGCGCCTCGGCGGGGAACGAGCGGGGGGACGTGGTCACGGGTGGATCTCCCGGTCTCGGAGGGGCGGGTACGAAGGTGGTCAGGTCACGACGAGCAGGTCGGTCAGCCGGGACGGGTCGGCGCGGAGGTCGGCGACGGGCGTGTCCAGCACGACCGCGCCCTTGACCATCACCACGATGCGGTCGCAGGCCCGCAGCGGGATCTCCGGGCCCTGCTCCACCAGGAGGACGGCGACACCGGAGTCGGCCACGGTCCGCAGTGCAGCGATCGAGTCGTCGACCACCGAGGGCTGCAGGCCCTGGGAGAACTCGTCGACGGCGATCAGCCGGGATCCCGCCAGCAGGGCGCGGGCGAGCCCGACCTGCTGCTTCTGTCCACCGCTGAGCGTGCCGGCCGCCTGGTCGACCCGGTCCCGGAGCAGCGGGTAGATCGCCTCCACGTCGACCGGCGGCCGGTAGCCCCGACGGGTGGCCAGCCGGAGGTTCTCCCTGATCGTTAGGTCCGGGAAGACACCGCGGTCGTCGGGCATGAGGGTGAAGCCGGCCCGGGCCATCAGTTCAGGCCGGCCCGCGGGCACCGCGGCCCCGTCGATCCGCACCTGACCGGAGAACACCCGGCACAGTCCGAACAGGCTCTTCAGCAGGGTGGTCTTGCCGACGCCGTTGCGGCCAAGAATCCCGACGATCTCACCGGGTTGCACCTGCAGCGAGAGGTCGTTGACGATGCGGGTGTCCTTGTAGCCACCGGTCAGCGAGGACAGTTCGAGCATCAGGCCACCCCCAGGTAGGCGCGTCGCACTTCGTCGTGGGCGGAGACCTCCGCCATCGAGCCCTCGACCAGGACCCGGCCGTCCGCCAGCACGACGACCCGGTCGGCCAGCTCGCGGACGATCTCCATGTCGTGCTCGACCGCGATCAGCGTGCAGCCGGTCCGTTCCGCGACCTCCCGGAGCGTCCGGGCGAGCGCGATCGAGTCCTCGTGCGAGAGCCCGGCGGCCGGCTCGTCGAGCAGCAGGATCCGCGGCCCCCAGCAGAGCACCATCGCCAGCTCCAACGCCCGCCGATCGGCCAGGGAGAGTTCGCTGGCGGGCGCGTCGTCGGCGGAGCGGAACCGGTCGAGGAGCGGGAGGGAGACCGGCTCCTGCACCGCCTCGGCCCGCGCGATCGCGAGGTTCTGCGCGGGCGTGAGGTCCAGGAACACGCTGGGAACCTGGAACAGGCGCCCCAGGCCCAGCCGAGCGCGTTCGTACGGCGCCCGGGTCGTCACGTCCTGCCCGGACAGGTGCACACGTCCCTGCTCGGGCAGGTGCTCGCCGGCGAGGACGCCGAGGAAGGTGGACTTCCCGGCACCGTTCGGCCCGATCAGGCACACGACCTCCCCACTGGCCACGCGCAGGTCGATGCCCTTGATGACCGGGACGGGTCCGAAGTCCTTCTCCACGTCGTGGACGTCGACCGCGGGGGCGGTGGCGTCCACCGGTAGGAGCCCGGTCACGGGGCGCAGCGCGCCGGTCAGCAGCGCACCGCCGGCCGCCTTCTCCCGCATGGGCCTGCGGAGCAGGGTGCGCCCCAGCCCGACCAGCCCCTCCGGGGCGAACCGGACGACGAGCAGGAACAACACCCCCATGAGCAGGAGGTACCAGCTGCCCAGCAGGTCGCCCAGCGTCTGCTCGCCCAACGTGACCAGCCCCGCGCCGAGGAACGCGCCGGAGATGGTTCCCAGACCACCGACGGCCAGCCAGACCAGGACCTCCGTGGACAGCACGATGCCGGCGGCCGATGGTGAGACCAGGCCCATCACGGGCGCGGCGACGGCGCCGGCCACCGCGCTCACCGCGCCGCTCACCGCCAGGGCCGTCGTCTTGACCCGGCGCGGGTCGATGCCCAGGTGCTCGGCGCGCTGCTGGTCGGTCCGGACGGCGAGGAACCGCCGTCCGAGTGGCCCGCGCAGCACGACGAACCAGACGACCAGCACGGTGACGACCACGACCGCGGCGGTCCGGTAGTAACTGCCGACGACGCCGCTGCCGGAGAACACGACCAGCCCGTTCGTGCCGTTGGTCAGCGTCGTCCAGGACCGTGCCCCCTGGCTCATGACCAGCGTCAGAGCGAGGGTCAGCACCGCCATGGTCGCCGGCATGGCGCGCCGTCCGAGCCCGGCCAGCCCCACGAGGACCGCCACCAGCGTTGCGGCGAGAACTCCGGCAGCGCCGCCCAGGACCATCGGCAGGCCGTGGGCCGCGGCGATCGCCGAGCCATAGGCGCCGATGCCGAAGAAGGCCGCGTGACCGATGCTGACCACGCCCGCCCGGCCCCAGGCGATGTCGAGACCGAAGGCGAACAGGCCGTAGACCAGGGCCAGGGTCAGCAGTGCCAGGGGGTAGGGCAGCAGGACGAAGGGGGCCGCGGCCAGGGCCAGGACCGCGGCGGCCAGCGCCACCGCGTGTCCGGCCCCGAACCGGCCGCGCAGGTCGGAGATCACCCGCAGTCCTTCGTCTGGTCGTCCTCGACGACGCCGAGCTCCTCCTGGACCCGGTAGGCGCCCCCGTCGATCCTGGTGAGGAACATCGGCGCCTGGCTCACGTGGTCCTCCGCGTCGAAGCTCACCGTCCCCGTGAGGCCGTCGTGCTCCAGCTGCCCCATCTGCTCGCTCACCGCGTCGGCGTCCGTGGAGCCCGCCTGCTCGAAGGCCTCGGCGATGAACCGCATGCCGACGTAGGCGTTGCCGGCCACCCCGGAGATCGGGTCCTGGGTGTCATACGCCTCGCGGTACCGCTCGACGAAGGCCTCGTTGGCCTCACCCGGGGCCTGGTCGGTGTACCTGACCACCTGGGTCCGGCCGTCCAGCAGGGCGCCGAGGCCGGGGTAGAACTGCTGGTCCACCGACGTCCCGGTGAGGCCGCGGCCCTCCAGCAGCCCGAACTGGTCGGCCTGCTTCACCAGCGAGACCGCGTCGCCTCCGACGACGGCGGAGAGGATCCAGTCGGGGTCGGCGTCGGTCAGCTTCCTGATCACCGGCTGCCAGTCCGAGGTCCCGAGCGGGGAGTACTCCTCGGCCACAACGATGCCGCCGGCGGCCTCGACCAGCCCGCGAGCCGTCTCGTGGTAGGTGCGCGGGAAGACGTAGTCATTGCCGACGAGCGCCACGTCCGGCCCGAACTGCTCGATCATCGTCGGCACCAGGTCGGTCAGGAGCTGGGCGGGGGTCTCGCCGAAAGGCCAGAAGTGCGGGCTGCAGAAGTCCAGCGCGGTGGCGATCGCCTGGGACATCGGGACACCGGCCTGCTCGGCGACGTTCGCCACGGCGATGGTCGTGTCGTCGGTGATCGTCCCGAAGACGTAGTCGACCTCCTCCTGCTGCACGAGCCGCTGGGCCGCCTGGGTGGCGGTGGCCGGGTCGGCCTGGTCGTCGAGGAACACGACCTCGACCGGCTGACCGAACACCCCGCCGTCGGCGTTGATGTCCTCGATGGCCAGGTCGAAGCCCTGCTTCATCGCGAGCCCCTCCGGCGCCGCGGGGCCGGTCACCGGTGCGAGGAAGCCGATCCTGAGCGGCTCCTGGGCGCCGCCCTGCTCGGCGTCACCTCCTCCGCCGCCGATCGAGCCGCCGCATGCCGAGAGCGCCAGCAGCAGGGCGCTGCCGCCGGCCAGCGCGACCCGACGCGAGCCGGTCACGCGACGTTCCGAGTTCTTGTGGACCACGAGGGCAACCTCCAGGACAGGCCCGCGGGGCGGGCGGCGATGAGGACGACGAGAGCGGCGAAGAAGAGGAGCTCGGCGACGGTCTCGGTGAAGTACCGCCGCAGGAGCGAGGACAGGAGGGCGACGACGAACGCACCGGCCACCGGGCCGGTCAGCGAGCCCGGGCGGCCGACCAGGACCGCGAAGAACGCCGGGGCGAGGAAGGCGACCCCCATCCCCGGGGTCAGGCCGAGCGTGGGGCTCTGCAACGCGCCGGCCAGCACGGCCAGGACGGTGCCGACGGCGAACGTGCCGGCGATCATCAGCCGGGGCGGGATCCCGAGCACCGCGGCCATCTCGCGGTTGCCGATCGAGGCCCGCAGCTTGAGACCGAGGGTGGTGCGGTAGACCACCAGCAGGGCGAGCACGACGACGGCCAGGGAGACCCCGGTGGCCACCAGCCGGTAGGTCGGGAACGGCACGCCGAACACCTGGGTACTGCCCACGACGGGCGCGTCGACCGACCGCGGCGTCGCCCCGAACACGGCCTCGGCCAGCTGCCGGAGGACGATGCCCAGGCCCCACATCGCCAGGAGGGTGGCGAGCATGCCCCGGCTGTACAGCTCCCGGAGCACGGACCACTCGGCGAGCAGGCCCAGCGCGACGGCGGCCAGCACCGCCACGAGCACCCGTGGGACGAAGGGGACGGGTGCCAGCGCGTACATGAGGTAGGCGCCCACCATCACCAGGTCGCCGTGCGCCACGTTGACCACGCCGAGCTGGCCGAAGACCAGGCCGAGGCCGAGCGCGAGCAGCGCGTAGAACCCGAAGAGGTTGGCGGTGGACAGCGCGAAGGAGATCAGCGAGTCCACGGGCGTCCGCCGTCCCGGTCACCGACGCCGCCGCGCGGCCCCGTTCTGTGCGACAGCTGCATCGGAGCGGTCCACCTCGCGTTCAGCCCGGCCGGATCGCGGGCTGGGGCCCGCGCCCGACGTCCTGGTCCGGTGCCCGGGCTGGCGGACCAGGCCGGGCAGTGCGAGGAGTCTGGGAAACAGCGCTACGTCATCGCCGCAAAGCGGTAACAAACACTGCTTAAGTTCCCACTTCCCTGACACCAGGTCGGGAGGGAGCGGGGAGCCATGGCCCGGAGCGACGCGGCGGAGAACGTCGAACGGCTGTTGCGCGCAGCACGGGACGCTGTCGCGGCCGACGGGCCGAGCGTGGGGGTGCGGTCGATCGCCGACCGAGCCCAGGTCGGCATCTCCACGCTGTACCGGCACTTCCCCGACAAGGGCAGCCTGATCGACGCCGTCTCCGTACAGCGGTGGGGCGAGATGAACGAGCTGGCCCGCCAGCCGGTCGTGGCTGGTACCGCACTCTCACGGATCGTGCAGCTCACCGACACCTTCTCCCGCATGGTGAGCGCGGACAACGGCTTCATCGCGGCGGCCGGCATCCGGATCGGACGGGTGCCCGCCCCCATCCACGGCCCGAAGGCTGCCTTCGACGCAGCCATGGCGGACCTGTGGGTCCAGGCCCAACGGGACGGCGAGGTGCACCGGCACGCCGACCCCCGGGACCTCATGGAGCTGACCGGGGCGATCCGGGAGCGCACCCGTCGGGCGGCCCAGCTGCGACTGCTGGTCCAGGGCGTCTGTGTCCGACCCGAGGAGGGAATCGCCCTCCTCGCCCGGCACCTGCGCACCCCGGATCCCACTTACCTCTGACCGGTCCGATCGGGCCGCTCCCCAGCGGATCGGCGGGCGCGCAGACTTGGGCGATGAACACGCCTGCATCTGACGACGCCCGCGACGTCGGTCCGCTCGGCAGCGCCGCCTCGCCGTCCCCCGGTGACGACGACGCCGACGGGATGGCCGGGCCGGTGAGCCCGCCGCCGGAGACCGAGCCCGACGCTTCCCGGGACGGCGGCTCCGCAGACCCCGACTGACCCGCCGCGCCACCCAACCCTCCTCGCTTTCGGCGCGGAAAGCGGGGTCGAAGTCCTCGCTTTCCGCGCGGAAAGCGAGGAGGGGGCCACCGCTTTCGGCGCGGAAAGCGGGGACGGGGCGCGAGGTGCTTGCTCCCGGTTACCAGCCGGTAATAGCGTTTGTTACCCGCGGGTAGACCGCCCGTGCCGACCGGCCCCGCACCCAGGAGCGCTCTGCATGAGCCACTACACGGCCAACCTCCGCGACCTCGAGTTCAACCTCTTCGAGTTCCAGAGCACCAAGGACCGGTTCGGCACCGGACCCTTCGAGCAGATGGACGCCGAGACCGCCCGCGGGGTGCTGGCGGAGGTCCGGCGTCTCGCCGAGGGGCCGCTGGCGGCCTCCTTCGCCGACGCCGACCGCAACCCGCCGGTCTTCGACCCGGTCACGCACTCGGTGACGCTCCCGGAGTCGTTCAAGGAGTCGGTCCGGGCGGTGGAGGCCGGCGAGTGGTGGCGGCTGGACCTGCCCGAGGAGCTCGGCGGTTTCGGCGCCCCGTTCAGCCTGCGCTGGGCGGCCTTCGAGATGATCCTCGGGGCCAACCCGGCGGTGTTCATGTACGGCTCGGGCGCGACCTTCGCGGCGATCCTGCACTCCCTCGGCACCCCGGCCCAGCAACGCCTGGCCGAGCTGATGATCGAGCACCTGTGGGGCGCGACCATGGTGCTCACCGAGCCGGACGCGGGCTCCGACGTCGGTGCCGGGCGGGCCCGGGCGGTGCAGCAGCCCGACGGGTCCTGGCACATCACCGGGGTGAAGCGGTTCATCTCCTCGGCCGAGCACGACCTCAGCGACAACATCGTCCACCTGGTGCTGGCCCGCCCCGAGGGCGCCGGCCCGGGCACCAAGGGGCTGTCGCTGTTCGTCGTCCCCAAGTTCCACGTCGACCTGGCCACCGGCGAGCTCGGCGAGCGCAACGGCGTGCACGTGACCAACCTCGAGAAGAAGATGGGGCTGAAGGTGTCCACCACCTGCGAGCTCACCTTCGGGGACGGACCGGTCCCGGCCAAGGGCTGGCTGGTCGGCGACGTGCACGACGGCATCGCCCAGATGTTCACGGTCATCGAGTACGCCCGGATGTTCGTCGGCACCAAGGCCATCGCCACCCTGTCGGCGGGCTACCAGGTGGCCCTCGCCTACGCCAAGGAGCGCGTGCAGGGGGCCGATCTCACCGCCACATCGAAGGACGCCCCGCGGGTCACGATCACCCACCACCCCGACGTCCGGCGCTCGCTGATGCTGCAGAAGGCCCACGCCGAGGGCATGCGGGCGCTGTACCTGTACACCGCCACCTTCCGCGACCAGGTGATGGAGGCCGAGGCCGCCGGCACCCCGGACAGCCCGGAGGCCGTGCTCGCGGCGAAGGTGAACGACCTGCTGCTGCCGGTGGTGAAGGGGTACGGCTCCGAGCGGGCCACGCAGCTGCTCACCAGCGAGTCGCTGCAGACCCTGGGCGGCTCGGGCTACCTGCAGGACTACCCGGTCGAGCAGTACATCCGCGACTCCAAGATCGACACCCTGTACGAGGGGACGACGGCGATCCAGGGCCAGGACTTCTTCTTCCGGAAGATCGTCCGGGACGGCGGGGTGGCGCTGACCTGGCTGGCCGAGCAGATCCAGGCCACGGTCACCGCCGACGCGGGCAACGGCCGCCTCAAGGAGGAGCGGGCGCTGCTCGGCACCGCCCTGGGCGACGTGCAGGGGATGCTCACCGCGATGTTCGGTCAACTCACCGCCGCGAACGAGGACCGCACGAAGCTCTACGAGGTGGGTCAGAACACCAGCCGGCTGCTGCTGGCGGTCGGTGACCTGGTCACCGGGTGGCTCCTGGTCCGCCAGTCGGAGGTGGCGCTGGCCGCGCTCGCCGGTGACGTGTCCGAGCGGGACCGGCACTTCTACGAGGGCAAGCTCGCCGCCACCCGCTTCTTCTGCAGCCAGGTGCTGCCGAAGCTGACCAGCGAGCGGTACCTCGCCGAGCACACCGACAACGCGCTGATGGAGGTCGACGAGGCGGCGTTCTGAGCGCGACCGCATGGCCGGGGGGCGGGCTGGGCATGGCCGCAGGGACGACGCACCGAGGAGGACAGCGATGAGCCAGCCACAAGGCAGCGACCGCATCCAGCAGGACGTGCCGACCGCATCGGGCACCGGCGACAACAGCAGCAGCGGCACCGACTCCTTCGCCGACGTGCCGTTGACGGCGGACGAGGCGATCGCCCGGGACGCCGCCTCCGACGACGAGCAGCCCGCGCGGACGCCGACCGAGCCCTCGCTCGCCCAGCGCGCCGACCCGTCCTGACCCCACCCGAGGAGACCCCGTGACCGAACCCAGCGACAGCGGCTACCACGACTCCCCCGCCACCTCCGACCCCGACGGCGACCTGGTCGACGGCACCCCCGGCCACGACCGCGGTGACGGCGGGGAGAAGGACACCGTGCTGCTCACCGACGACGCGGCCCAGCGGGACGACGAGCTGACCCGCCCCGGCAACTCCGGCTCCTAGATCCAGCCGTGCCGGCGCGCGGCCTCCACGGCCGCGTGCCGGTTGCCCGCCCCCAGCTTGGCGGCGGCCGCCGACAGGTAGTTGCGCACCGTGCCGGCCGAGAGGTGCGCGCGGGCGGCGATCTCCTCGACCGGGGCGCCGCCGGCAGCGAGCTCCAGGACGTCGGCCTCCCGCGGGGTCAGCGGGCTGTCCCCGGCGCTGATCGCCTCCGCGGCGAGCTCGGGGTCGACGTAGCGGCCACCGCGGTGGACGGTGCGCACCACCTCCACGAGCACGGGGGCGCTCACCGTCTTGGGGAGGAAGCCCCGGACGCCGGCCTCCAGCGCCCGCTTCAGGTGCCCGGGCCGGCCGTGGCCGGTGACGATCACCAGTTCGCACGCGGGCACCACGGTGCGCAGCTCGCCGGCGACGCCGATGCCGTCGCGGTCGGGCATCTGCAGGTCCAGCACGGCGACGTCCGGCGTGTGCGCCCGCGCCATGGCCACGGCCTCGGCGCCGGAGGACGCCTGGGCGACCACCTCGACGTCGTCCTCCAGCCCGAGCAGGGCGGCGAAGGCGGAGCGGACCAGGTTCTCGTCGTCGGCCAGCAGCACCCGGATCACCCTGTCCCCTCTGCTCACGCGGCACCCCCGGCGGGCAGCGTGGCGGTGAGGGTGAACCGGTCGCCGTGCCGGGCGGCGTCCAGTGACCCGCCGGCCCCGGCCAGCCGCTCGCGCAGTCCGGTCAGCCCGGTGCCGGGCCCCGGATCGCTGGTCACCCCGTCGTTGGTCACGGTCAGCCGCACCTCGCCTCCGTTCCGCTCGAGCCTGATCGTGCAGTCACTCGCGTCGCTGTGCCGCAGCACGTTGGTGACCGCCTCCCGGACCACCCAGCCCAGCGCCGCCTGCACGGCCTCGGGCAGCTCGCCCGCGGCGTCCTCACCCTGCACCGTGCAGAGCGCCCCGGCGGCGCGCAGCACCGAGCGCGCGCCGACCAGCTCGCCGGTGAGGTCGGTGCTGCGGTAGCCGCGGACCACCTCCCGCATCTCCTTCAGCGACTCCTCGGCGATCCGGCTGATGTCCGCGACCTCGTCGGCGGCCTCCGGACGCGACCGGCGCACCAGCTCACCGGCCAGCTGGCTCTTCACCGCGATGGCCGACAGGTTGCGGCCCATCACGTCGTGCAGGTCGCGGGCGAACCGCAGCCGCTCCTCGGCGACGGCCAGCTGCAGCTGCACCCCCCGGGTGTGATCCATCTCCTCCACCACGTCGAGCACCCACACGGAGAAGCGGAAGGCCAGCACGGTGGCGTAGACGACCACGGCCAGCACGGCACCCAGGGCCGCGGCAGCGCCCACCGGGGCGCCGTCGGCCACTGCCGCACCGCCGCCCAGGGCGCTGATCACCAGACACGGCACCACGAGCCGACGGGTGCGCCACACGGTGGTGCAGGCGGTGAGCACCATGCCCGGCGGCATCACCAGCGCCCAGGGCCCCTCCGGCGTGTACTGCCCACCCGTGGCCGACCACGCCCCGGCAACGCCGGTCACCAGCGCGACACCGAAGGCGGCCGCCACCAGCAGGACCGGCACGTGCCCGGAGTGCCGGTGGGCGTCGAGTCCCCGCGCAGCGAGCGCGATGGCGACGACCGCGGTGACCAGGCAGCCGCCGAGGAAGACCGCGACGCCGAGCGCCGGTGCGCTCGTCGACACCGGGGCGACGAGGGCGAGGGCGAACAGCGGCAGCCCGGCCCCCAGCCACACGTAGAACGACCACCGGGTGTAGAGGTCGATCCGCTGCGGCGCCGTGCGGCTGCTCCACCAGCGCGAGACGGTCGGCACGGCGGTCATGCTGCCCTACCGGCCGGCACGCCCGAACTCACCGACGTGGTGCCCACCGGAACCCACGCCGTGCCGCGATCGCGCCGACGACCAGCCAGCCACCGAGCACCGCGAGCGGGAAGCCGGCGTGCGGCCAGACGCTGCCGTCGACGGCGTCGCCCTGCCAGGTCTGGCCGGCCAGCCCCAGCTCCAGCAGCTCGACCACGGGGGTGAGCGGCAGGAACCGGGCGATCGCGCCGAGCGTGTCGGGCAGCACCGACAGCGGGTAGAAGACCCCGGACAGCCCGGTGGACACCACGATGATCGGCAACGTGGTGATCTGCGCGGACTCCGGCGTGCGGGTGAAGCTCGTGCTCGCCGCGGCCAGCACCACCATCAGCAGCGTCCCGGCCAGCAGGGCGAGCAGCGGCAGGACGACGTCGGCAGGTGCCGCCCACTCGCCCAGCAGCACGACCCCGACGGCGACGACCACCACCTGGCCGAGGGTGACGAACACGGTCGGCGCGGCGGTGCCGGCGAGCACCTCGACGTCGGTCAGCTCCCCGGTGCGCATCCGCTGCAGCACCAGGTCCTCGCGCCGGGCGACGTAGGTGGTGACCATGTTGTAGTAGGTCAGCATCACCAGGCTGATGCCGACGGCGGTCACCAGCAGCCGGGCGCCGAAGGGGAACTCGCCCGCGTCGAGCCCCAGGGCCGGCACGGCCGCGACGAAGAGCAGCGGCAGGACGACCGAGTTCACCAACGCGGTGCGGTTCCGGCCCAGCAGCCGGGTCTCGGCCGACGCAAGCGACCACACCCGGGAGAGCCGGGACGGTCCGCTCGCGGGGCGGTCGAGGGTCCGGTGATCGGGGGTCACGGCGCTCATCGGTTCTCCTCCGGGGTTCCGTGCGGGTCGGTGCCGTCGGCGACGGCGAGGAAGGCCTGCTCGAGCGAGCCGGCGCGGGCCAGCAGGGTCCGCAGGACGACCCCGTGCGCAGCGGCCCAGGCCAGCAGCTCGGCGAGCACCGGCTGCAGCGCGCGGGTCCGCCACTCGACCCGCTGGCCCTGGCTGATCACCTGCACACCGGCGGGCACCGGCGGCTCGGGTGCGTCGTCGTCCAGGCCGAAGCGGATGGTCGCCGGCTGGGTCTCGGCGATCTCGGCCTGGGTGCCCGACAGCACGACCTGCCCGGCGCGCATGATCGCGACCCGGTCGGCGAGCTCCTCGGCCTCCTCCAGGTGGTGGGTCGTCAGCAGCACCGCGGCACCCTCGGCCACCAGCCCCTGGACCAGTTCCCAGACGCGCCGGCGGGACTCCGGGTCCAGGCCGGTGGTCGGCTCGTCCAGGACGACGACGGCGGGCCGGCCGAGCAACGACAGCGCGAGGTCCAGCCGCCGCCGCTCGCCGCCGGAGAGGCTGCGCACCCGGACGTCGGCGCGGTCGGTGAGCCCGACCTGGGCCAGCGCCTCGACGACGGGCCGGGGCGCGGTCAGCGTGCCGGCCCAGGCGCGCAGGGTCTCGGCGACGGTGAGGTCGCCGGGCAGGCCGCTGGCCTGCAGCAGCACGCCCAGGTGCGGGCGGACCCGCGCCCGGTCGGCGACCGGGTCCATGCCCAGCACCCGGACGGTGCCGCCGCCGGCGGGAGCGAGGCCCTCGAGCACCTCCAGGGCGGAGGTCTTGCCGGCGCCGTTGACCCCGAGGAGGGCGAGCACCTCGCCGGGGTGGACCTCGAAGGAGACGCCGCGCACCGCCGCGAAGTCGCCGTAGCTGCGGCGCAGGTCGCGGACCTCCACCGCGGGCGCGGTGCTCGGCCCGGACGGCGGCGGGATCGGTGGGGCGGTGGGCTGCACGGTCGGCCTCCTCGGGTGCGCGGCCGGCCACCGTCGGGCCGGTCTGACGAACGCACCTCCGACGGTGCCGGGGCCCCCGGCCCGGCACAGGTGCCGGCTGTCACCAGCTGCGCCCCCCGGCTCACCGGGCACCCGTGACACGTGTCAGGGGTACCGGGTGCACCGACCTACCCTGGGCCGGTGCACCCGCTGCTCGACACCGCGCCGACGGTGCTGCCCGAGCAGGAGTGGCGCGCCCGGGAGACGGCGCACCGGGCGCGGATGGACACCTGGCTGGTGCCGCACGCCGAGCGCCGGCGGGCCGGGGTCGCGCACCCGGTGCTGGACTTCCTGTTCACCTACTACTCCGAGCCGCCCGGCCGGCTGCGCCGCTGGCACCCCGGCGTGGGCGCGGTGCTCAGCGGGCAGGCCGCGGGCGAGCGGCTGACCTGGCCGCTCTACGCGGAGCTGCCGGGCGGCGTGGGCCTGGACCGCCCGGCGTTCCTGGCCAAACGGCGCACTGCGGTCGGCTGGATCGAGGGGCTGCTCGGCGGCACCGCCTCCCGCCCCGGCCAGTTCGGCTGCTTCGGCCTGCACGAGTGGGCGATGCTCTACCGCCCCGAGGACGGCGAGGTGCGCCACCCGCTGCCGCTGCGGCTGGGCCAGGCGGGCACCGACGCGGTGGTCGACTCCCACCGGGTGCAGTGCAGCCACATCGACGCCTACCGCTTCTTCACCCGCGCCGGCGCCCCGCGGAACACGCTGCGGCCCACCCGGGAGACCCAGCCGCTGATGGACCAGCCCGGCTGCCTGCACGCCACCATGGACCTCTACAAGTGGGCGTACAAGCTCAGCCCCGCCGTCCCCGGTGAGCTGCTGGCGGACTGCTTCGCGCTCGCGGCCGAGGTGCGGGAGCTGGACATGCGCGCGTCCCCCTACGACCTGACCGCGCACGGGTACTCCCCGGTGGCGATCGAGACACCGGAGGGCAAGGCCGAGTACGTGGCCGCCCAGCGCGGCTTCGCCGCCCGCGGCGCGGTGCTGCGCGCACGCCTGCTGGCCGTCTGCCGGGAGCTGCTGGACACGGCGTGACGTCGTACGGTCAGCGGGTGACCTCCACCCGCACCGACCGCTGGCTGCACCTGGACGGGACGACGAACACCCGCGACCTCGGTGGGCTGCCCACCGTCGACGGCGGGACGACGGCGTTCGGCCGGGTGCTGCGCAGCGACAACCTGCAGACCCTGAGCGATGCCGACGTCCGCACGCTGGTGGAGGAGGTGGGGCTGACCGACGTGATCGACCTGCGCACCACCGCGGAGATCCTGATGGAGGGCCGCGGCCCGCTGCGCGCCGTCGACACGGTCACCCACCGGCACTTCACGCTGCTGCCCGAACGGGGTCTGCGCACCGATGTCTTCGCCGCCGAGGAGGACGACGAGGAGATCCGCGCCCACCTCCCCGCGGACTGGGCGGAGTCGGTGCTGCCCCGCCAGGCGGCCCCCGGCGACGAGGGCGAGCCGCCCGCCGTCCGCTCCTACCTCGGCTACCTGACCGACAGCGCCGAGAACGTGCTCGCCGCGCTGCGGGCGCTGACCGCCGGTCCGGGCGCCGCCGTGGTGCACTGCGCGGCCGGCAAGGACCGCACCGGGGTGGTGTCGGCGCTGGCGCTGGCGGTGGCCGGCGCGACCCGGGAGGCGATCATCGCCGACTACGCGCAGACCGCGGAGGTCATCGAGGCGCTGGTGGCCAAGCTGCGGCAGAGCCCCACCTACGCCGAGGACATGACCACCCGGGACGTCGCCAGCCACACGCCGAAGGCCGAGACGATGCGCCGGGTGCTGGAGCTGGTCGACCAGCGGTGGGGCGGTCCGATCGGCTGGCTGGAGCAGCACGGCTTCGGCGCCGAGGAGCAGGCCGCGCTCCGCGCCCGCCTCCGCGACTGAGACCTCCCCCGTACCAGGCATAAGGGGGGGCGGCGGAGGCACCGGGCCCGGACAGCAGACGACCCCGGCTCCCGCTGGGAGTCGGGGTCTGCTGCGTTCCTGCGTCCGGCCCCCTCACCGGGCCCCGCCGCGAGCTCGCGAGTGGCGGGGGGTGAGGGGTCCTTCGTCAGCGCAGGAGGTTGCTGAACTGGCTGCTGTTGGCCAGGGTCAGCAGCTCGTCGCGCATCGCCGGGCTGCTGGTGCGGGCGACGGCGGCGTCGAGGGCGCGTCGCGTACGCGCCGCCTGCCGACGCTGCCGCCAGCTGGAGGTCACGCTGCTCATGGTGGTGCCTTCTCTCCGTGGTCTTCCGTGGGTGTTACGCCTGCATTAAACCAGGCGCGCTGCCGTGTATTCCATCGGAAACAAGGTCGTGTCGCTGAGATTGCCGATGATTCACTCATCCCGAGGGGTGACGGCCATGGATACGTCACCCAGCGGTCACCGACCAGCCGATCACTGAACGCAAACGGGCCCCGCCGGTCAGTGACCGACGGGGCCCGCCCAGGGCGATCCGCCCTCAGGAGGCGAGCACCTCGCGCACGGCAGCACGGGCGGACTGCGGGTCCGCGGCAGCCAGGGCCGCCTCGGCCGCCCGCTGACAGGTCGCGAGGTCGACCGTCGCTAGCCGGCCACCCACCCCGGCGATGGAGGAGGCGGCGCAGGAGAGCGAGGAGATCCCCATCCCGACCAGCACGCAGGCCAGCACGGCGTCGGCGGCGGCCTCGCCGCACACGCCGACCGGCTTCCCGGCGCGCTCACCGGCGGCGGCGGCCGCCTGGACCAGAGCCAGCAGCGCGGGCTGCCAGGGGTCGGTCAGGTCGGCGAGGTCGGCGGAGAGCCGGTCGGCGGCCAGCGTGTACTGCGACAGGTCGTTGGTGCCGATGGACAGGAAGTCCAGGTGCTCGAGGAACCGGTCGGCGAGCACCGCCACCGAGGGCACCTCGACCATGACGCCGGGCGACATGCCGCGCTGCCGCACCTGAGCGGCGAACTCGGCGGCCTCGGCGACCGTGGCGACCATCGGCGCCATGACCCAGGGGCTGGTGCCGGTGCGCTCGGCGGCCTGCGCGATCGCGTCGAGCTGACGGGCGAGCATGCCCGGGTCACGGCGAGCGGTGCGCACCCCGCGGACGCCGAGGGCCGGGTTGGCCTCGTCCGGCGGGGTGGCGAAGGGCAGCGGCTTGTCCGAGCCGGCGTCCAGCGTGCGGATGACCACCTTGCCGCCGGGGAAGGCTTCCAGCACGGCGGCGTAGATGTCGGCCTGCTCGTCGACGGTCGGCTCCTCGGTGCGGCCGAAGAACGCCAGCTCGGTGCGGAGCAGCCCGACACCCTCGGCGTGCGCGTCGCGGGCGGCGCGGGCACCGGCGCCGTCCTGCACGTTGGCCAGCACCTGCACCCGGTGCCCGTCCCGGGTGACCCCGGGTCCGCGGTAACCGGACAGCGCGGCCGCCACCTGCCGGGCCTCCTCGACGCGCGCCTGGGCCTCGGCCGGGTCGGGCTCGACGGTCACGGTGCCCTGGTCGCCGTCGACCAGGACGGTGGCCCCGACCGGCACGTCGCCGAGCCCGCCCACGGCCACCACGCAGGGCAGCCCGAGCTGCCGGGCGATGATCGCGGTGTGGCTGGTGGCCCCGCCGAGGCGGGTGGCCAGCGCGATGACCCGGCTGGTGTCCAGGCCGGCGGTGTCGGCCGGCGCGAGGTCGTCGGCCAGCAGCACCGAGGGCGTCTCCGGCGCCGGCACGCCCGGCTCCCCCTGGCCCGTCAGCTCGGCGACGATGCGGTTGCGGACGTCGCGGATGTCGGTGACCCGCTCCGCCATGACCCCGCCGAGACCGGTGAACAGCTCGATGAACTGCTCGGCCGCGCTGACGGTGGCCACCGGCGCGGTGGCGCCGTCGCCGATGCGCTGCTCGACCGCGGACAGCAGGCCGCGGTCGCGCGCGAGCTGGGCGGTGGTGCTCAGCACCTCGGCGCTCACGCCGGTCGCCGCGGCGGCACGGGCGGCCAGTCGCGCGGCGACCGTCTCGGCGGCCACGGTGAACCGGTCCTTCTCCTCCGCGCGCCGCTCCTCGGGCACCCGGGGCCCGGCGGTCTCGGGCAGCTGCACCTCCCCGACCGGACGCACCACGGGCCCGACGGCCACCCCCGGCACCACGGGGGTGCCCGTCAGCACGGCCGGTGCCGCGAGGTCGGCCGGGTGGATCCCGGTTCCGGTGGAGGAGGAGGACATCGGGGCCTCACTGTCTGCTCGGGCCTGTGGGCGCGGGGTGGGGGTCCGGCGCGCAACAACGCTGGTGCGTCCGGTGACCAGAGTCACCAATCAGGCTTGACTTGTCAATTGATCCCACGTAGAACAACACAAACGGACCGCAGATCCCACACGATCGGGCACTCCGTCGCCGTGGTCCCCGAGCCTGCGTGATCCCCGAGCCTGCCGTGATCCCCGAGCACGAAGCACCCGGAGGTGGACGTGTACGCGGAGGAGCGGCAGCAGGCCATCGCCGGGTTGGTCGTCCAGCGGGGCCGCGTGGCGGTCACCGCGGTCGCCGAGCACTTCGGGGTGACGACAGAGACCGTCCGCCGCGACCTCGCCGTCCTCGAACGCGCGGGGATGCTACGCCGGGTGCACGGCGGCGCCGTGCCCGTGGGCACCCTCGCCGTCGTCGAGCCGGGCCTGGGCGAGCGGCGCAGCACGCGCACCGACGCCAAGCGCCGGATCGCCGCCGCGGCGCTGGCCCTCCTGCCGCCCGCGAACGGCAGCGCGATCCTCGACGGCGGCAGCTCCACCGCGACGCTCGCCGAGCTGCTGCCGCCCGACCGCTCGCTCGTGGTGGCCACGAACTCGGTGCCGATCGCTGCCCGGCTGGCCGGCGCCCCGGCGGTCACCCTGCACGTCCTGGGTGGACGGGTCCGCGGCATCACCCAGTCGGCCGTCGGGGAGTCGACCGTGAGCGCGCTCACCGACCTGCGCGCCGACGTCGTCTTCCTCGGCACCAACGGGATCAGCGCCGGGCACGGCTTCTCCACCCCCGACGAGGCGGAGGCCGCGGTCAAGCGCGCGATGGCCCGTGCCGCCCAGCGGGTGGTCGTGCTCGGCGACAGCAGCAAGCTCGGCCGGGAGCACCTGGTGCGCTTCGCGGCCGTCGAGGACGTCGACGTCCTGGTCACCGACGACGAGGCCGACCCGGCCGTCGTCGCCGAGCTCGAGTCGCAGGGGATCGAGGTGCTCGTGGCATGAGAACGCACACCACACCGCAGGGGCGGGTGGTCACGCTGACCGCCAACCCCAGCCTGGACCGGACGATGGACCTGCCCGGACGGCTGGAACGGGGCGTGGTGACCAGGCTGGGCGGCAGCTCCACCGAGCCCGGCGGCAAGGGCGTGAACGTCTCCCGCGCCGTCGCCGCGGCCGGGGCCGACGTCGTCTCGGTGCTGCCCGCGGCCGACGACGACCCGCTGGTCCGGGCACTGCAGGCACTCGGCCTGCCGCTGGCGACCGTGCCCATCGGCACCCCGGTGCGCACGAACTACACGCTCACCGAGCCCGACGGCACGACGACGAAGCTGAACGAGCGGGGCGCCCCGCTGGACGACGCGGCGCTGGTCGCCCTGCAGGCCACGCTGCTCGAGCACGCCCGGACGGCGCGCTGGGTCGTGCTGTCCGGCTCGCTGCCCCCCGGCGTGCCCGGCGACTGGTACGCCACCCTCGTGCGCGCCCTGCGCGGCACCGGTGCGCGGATCGCCGTCGACACCTCCGAGGGGCCGCTGCTGGCGCTGCTGGCGGCCGGCCCGGAGGCCGCGCCGGACCTGCTCAAGCCGAACACCGAGGAGCTGGCGCAGCTCGCCGGCCTCCCCGAGGCCGCGGTCGCCGACGACCCGGACGCCGCCCTCGCCGCGGTCGCCACCCTGCACCGGCGCGGAGTCGCGGAGGTGCTGCTCACCCTGGGTGCCGACGGTGCGGTGCTCTCCACCGCCGACGGCGGGCTGTGGTCGGCGCGCCCGCCGCGGGTCGCGGTGCGCAGCACCGTGGGCGCCGGCGACTGCAGCCTGGCCGGCTACGTGCTGGCCGACCTGGCCGGCGAGGAGCCGGCCGAGCGGCTGCGCACCGCGGTCGCCTACGGCACGGCCAGCGCCGCGCTGCCCGGCTCGGCGGTGCCGGCGCCGGCGCAGATCGACCGCGCCGCCGTCTCCGTCACACCCGGCCTGCCCGGCCACCCAGACCCTGCCGCGGCCGTTCCGGCCACCGGCGCCGACGCCCACTGACCCCGGGGGAACGACCATGCCCGAACTGATCACGACCGACCTGGTGGCGCTCGACGCCGACCTGGGTCCCGACAAGAACGCCGTCGTGCACCGGCTGGCCTCGGTGGTCGCCGGGGCCGGCCGGGCCACCGGTGCCGAGGCGCTGGCCGACGACGCGCTGGCCCGGGAGGCGAAGGCGGCCACCGGGCTGCCCGGCGGCATCGCCATCCCGCACTGCCGCTCCGCGGCGGTCACCGAGGCCTCGCTGGCGTTCGCCCGGCTCGACCCGCCGGTCGACTTCGGTGCCCCCGACGGCCCCGCCGACCTGGCGTTCCTCATCGCCGCCCCGGAGCACGGCGACGCCGACCACCTGACGCTGCTCACCGCGCTGGCCCGCGCCCTGGTGCGCCCGGAGTTCACCGCGGCGCTGCGCGCGGCCCGGACGCCGGAGGAGGTGGTCGGCCTGGTGCAGGACGTCGTCTCCCCGGCGGAGCCTGCCACCGGGACCCCTGCCACCGGGACCCCGGCCGCCGAGGCGCCGGCGCCGCAGACCCCGGCGCCGGTCGAGCCGGAGCGGGCCCGCCGCAGCATCGTGGCGGTCAGCGCCTGCCCCACCGGCATCGCGCACACCTACATGGCCGCGGACAAGCTGACCGTCGCCGCCCGCGAGCTCGACGTCGACCTGCACGTGGAGACCCAGGGCTCGTCGGGCTCGACCCCGCTGGACCCGGCGGTGATCCGGAACGCCGACGCCGTCATCTTCGCCGTCGACGTCGGCGTCAAGGACCGGGACCGCTTCGCCGGCAAGCCGCTCGTGCAGTCGGGCACCAAGCGGGCGATCAACGAGCCCGCGGTGATGATCCGCGAGGCGCTGGCCGCCGCCGACGACCCGAACGCCCGCCGGGTGCCGGGCACCGCCGCCGACGGCGCCACCCCCGCCGCGACCGGCGACCGGCCCGGTGTCGGGTCGGAGATCCGCCGCTGGCTGCTCACCGGCGTCAGCTACATGATCCCGTTCGTCGCGGCGGGCGGCCTGCTCATCGCGCTGGGCTTCCTGTTCGGCGGTTACCAGATCGTCAACGCCGACCCGGCCACCGACGGCGCGCAGAGCTACGCGCTGAACTGGGCGCTGAACAACCACTTCTTCGACCTGCCCAGTGCCGGGGGCATCGAGGGCCTCAACGACGGGTTGCTCGGCTACCTGGGCGCGCTGTGCACCGTGCTCGGCCAGGCGGCGTTCGGCTTCCTCGTGCCGGCGCTGGCCGGCTACATCGCCTACGCGATCGCCGACCGGCCGGGCATCGTCCCCGGCTTCGTCGTCGGCGCGGTCTCCCTGACCGTGGGCGCCGGCTTCCTCGGCGGCCTGGTGGGCGGCATCATCGCCGGCTTCGCCGCGCTGTGGATCAGCCGCTGGAAGCTCCCCGCCTTCGCCCGCGGTCTCCAGCCGGTGGTGATCATCCCGCTGCTGGCCACGCTGATCTCCAGCGGGATCATGGTCGTCCTGCTCGGCCGGCCGCTCGCCCTGGCCCTGGAGGGGCTGGGGGACTTCCTCAACGGCCTCACCGGTGCCGCGACCATCCTGCTCGGGATCATCCTCGGCCTGATGATGTGCTTCGACCTCGGCGGTCCGGTGAACAAGGCCGCCTACGTCTTCGCCACCACCGGGCTGACCGCGGCCATCGCCGGCGACGGCGGCCGGCAGCAACTGGTCATCATGGCCACCGTGATGGCGGCCGGCATGGTGCCGCCGCTGGCGATGGCGCTGTCCACCGCGATCCGGCCCAGGCTGTACACCCCGGCCGAGCGGGACAACGGCAAGGCGGCGTGGCTGCTGGGCGCGTCCTTCATCTCCGAAGGCGCGATCCCGTTCGCCGCGGCCGACCCGCTGCGGGTGATCCCGTCGATGATGCTCGGCGGCGCGACCACCGGTGCCATCGTGGCCGCGAGCGGGGTCGAGCTGCGGGCTCCGCACGGTGGCTTCTTCGTGCTCTTCGCGATGTCCGGCATCGCGATGTTCGTGGTGGCCGTCATCGCCGGGATGATCGTCGGCGCCCTCGCGGTCACCATCGCCAAGAGCATCGGCCGAACCCCCGAGGTCGGCCCCGGTGCCGACCTCACCACCGACGTGGCCGGCGGCCCCGGCGCCGGGAGCTCCCCGGCGCAGCCCGCCGTCGCCCGACCGGCACACTGATCACCAGCACCCGACCACAGAAGGCAGGCACCGATGCCCTCCAAGACCGTGACCGTCGGCTCCGCCGTCGGTCTGCACGCCCGCCCGGCGGCGCTCATCGCCGAGGCCGTCACCAAGTCCGGGGTGCCGGTCACCCTGGCCGCCCCCGGCGGCAACCCGATCGACGCCGGCTCGCCGCTGATGATCATGACGCTGGGCGCCAAGCAGGGCACCGAGGTCACCGTCAGCAGCGACGACGAGGCGGTGCTCGACCGGATCGCCGGCATGGTCGCCAGCGACCTCGACGCCGACTGAACGACCCCTCTGCCCCCCTCCTCGCACGCTCGCGGCGGGACCCTGCAGAGGGGCCGCTCCAGCACGTCACCGCGGCGCCCGCCCCTCGACCGAGGGGGCGGGCGCCGTCGTTCGTCCGGGCTCAGCCCTCGCGCGGGACCTCGCCACGCCAGGCACCGGTCTCGGTGCCACGGCTCTCGATGAACTCCTTGAAGCGCTTCACGTCGGCGCTGATCTGCCGGTCGTCGACGCCGACGGCAGCGCCGACCTTCTCCACGACCCCCTCGGGCTCCCAGTCCAGCTGGACCATCACCCGGGTCGTGTTGTCGCTGATCTTGTGGAAGGTGACCACGCCGGCGTGCTTGGCCTCGCCGTCGGTGCTCTTCCAGGCCACCCGCTCCTCGGGGTGCTGCTCGGTGATCTCCGCGTCGAACTGGCGCTCCACGCCACCGATCTTGGTGACCCAGTGGGTGTGCCGGTCGTCGAGCTGGGTGATCCGCTCGACGCCGTTCATGAACTGCGGGAACGACTCGAACTGGGTCCACTGGTCGTACGCGGTCCGGATCGGGACGTCGACGTCGATGGACTTCTCCACGGTGGCCATGTGGGCGTTCCTCCTCTGCTCGGGATCATGCCGTCGAGGGAGCGCCCTACCCGATCGCACTCAGCCGGACACCCGGGGTCACCGGACGTCGCCGTTCCGCGGCTCCACCCCGCCGAAATGGCCATTCTGGCGGGGGCGCGGAGTCAGGAGGTCCGCAGGGCGGCGGCGACGCTGCCGGCGACCGGCGCCTCGCGCAGCAGCAGCATCTGCACCAGGTGGTAGGCGTCCGGCTTGCCGGCCCAGGTGACCTCCGCGACCGCACCCTCGGGGGTGAGCTCGTGGTGCCAGCTGCCCACCTCCTCGTCCAGGAACAGCCGCTCGCCCAGCTCCTCCCAGCGGTGCTGCAGGGTCGCCGTCCGGGGGTCGCCGGTGACGGCGAACCGGACCGCCGCCGCCGCGACCGCCTCGCAGAGCACCCAGTGCATCCGGGCGACCACCACCGGCCGGTCGGACCAGTCCAGCGTGTACGGGAAACCCGGGTGGCCGTCGGCGGCCCAGCCGCGCTCGACCGCGGCGGTGAACAGCCCGTCGGCGTCGGTGCGCAGCCAGCCGGGGGCGTGCTCGCCGAGGGCGGCCGCCAGGTGCCAGCACAGCCGGGCCCACTCGAACTGGTGGCCGACCGTGACCCCGTACGGCCGGAACGGGTCGGCCGGCCGGTCCCGGTTCAGCTCCGGCAGCGGCTCCCAGCCGGCGGTGAAGTGCTCGGGCAGCCGCCAGTCGCGCTCCCGTGCCCAGCCGTGCACGATCCGCTCGGTCGCCCGCAGCGCGTGCGTGCGCAGCCGGGCGGTGGCGCCGGGATCGGTGCCGGCGAGCGCGTCCGCGGCGGCGAGCATCGCCTCCACCCCGTGCATGTTCGCGTTGGCACCCCGGTAGTCCTCACCGGTGGTCCAGCTGCGGTCGAAGGACTCCCGGGCGAGCCCCGCCTCGTCGTCCCAGAACCGCCCCTCCCAGACGCCGAGGGCCTCGTCGAGCAGCTCCCGGCCGCCGGGGATCCCGGCGGTGGTGGCCGTCGCGCCGGCGAGCACCGCGAAGGCGTGCACGTAGGCGGCCTTGGTGTCGTCGTCGGTGGCCGAGCGCCAGCCGCCGTGGCCGTCGTCGTGCAACGGACCGCGACGCAGCGCATCGACCCCGTGGGTGGCCAGCTCCGCCGCCCCCGGGTGGCCCAGCAGCGCGGCCAGGGCGAAGACGTGGGTCATCCGCGCGGTGATCCAGGTCTGCAGCGGGCGGTCGGGCAGCACGGCGCCGTCCCCGCCCTGCCAGCCGAAGCCGCCGGGCACGCGGGAACGGGCGGCGAAGGACAGCAGCCGGTCGAGGTCGGTCACCGGAGCACGCTAACGCCGCCGCGCCGCCCGCAAGCACCGCCGAGCCGTCCCGTGACCAGGACGGGCGCCGCCGCGCGGACCAGCACGACGGACCCACCGCCGATGTCCGGGCCGTCGCCCCGGTCAGAAGGTGAGGGCCGTGCCCGGGTCGTGCAGCAGCCCGCCGACGTCGGCGAGGAACCGCGACCCCAGCTCGCCGTCGATGACCCGGTGGTCGAACGACAGTGCCAGCGTGGTCACCTGCCGGGGCACGACCTTCCCCTTGTGCACCCACGGCATCTCCCGGATCGCCCCGAACGCGAGGATCGCCGACTCGCCGGGGTTGAGGATCGGCGTGCCGGTGTCGACGCCGAACACCCCCACGTTGGTGATGGTGATCGTGCCGCCGGTCATGTCCGCCGGGGACGTGCGCCCGGCGCGTGCGGTGGCGGTGAGCTCGCTCAGCGCCCCGGCCAGCTCGGCCAGTGACAGCCGGCCGGCGTCCTTGATGTTGGGGACGACCAGGCCCCGCGGCGTCGCGGCGGCGATGCCCAGGTTCACCTGGGACTTGACCACGATCTCCTGCGCGGCCTCGTCCCAGCTGCTGTTCACCATCGGGTGCCGGCCCACCGCCAGCAGCAGCGCCTTGGCGACGAACAGCAGCGGGCTGACCTTGACCTCGGCGAGCTCGGGGCGGGCGGTCAGCCGCTGACGCAGCTTCATCGTGCGGGTGACGTCGACGGTGAGGAACTCGGTGACGTGCGGCGCGGTGAAGGCGCTGCTCACCATCGCCGCCGCGGTGTGCTTCCGCACGCCCTTGATCGGGATCCGGGTCTCGTCCAGCACCGTCTCGGTGCGCGCGGTCGCCACCCCGGCGGGCCGGTCGGCCGCGGCGCGCGCCGCGTCGACGTCGGCGCGGGTGATCACCCCGCCGTCCCCGGTGCCGGTGATCGTGGTCAGGTCGATGCCCAGGTCCTTGGCGTACTTGCGCACCGGTGGCTTGGCCAGCGGCCGGAGCGCGCCGGCCCCGGGCGCGGCCGGGGTCGCCGGTGCGGCCGGCTCCCCGGCCAGCGCCGCGGCCTCGGTGGCCCGGCCGGTCTCCAGCCCGCCGTGGCGCACCGGCTTGACCGTGGTGTCCGGCGCGGTGGCCAGCAGCGGCGGGTGGTTCCCGCCGCTCCCGTGGTCGGCCTCGGCCGGGACCGCGGTGGTCCGGCGGGGACGACGGCGGGGCTCGGTGGTGCGCGGGCCGTACCCCACCAGGACGGCGGTGCGCTCCTCGGCGGGCGCGGTCGCGGGCTCGGGGGTGTCGCCGGCCGGGCTCCCGGTGTCGATGGTGATGATCGGCGCACCCACGTCGACCGTCGTCCCGGCCTCGTGCAGCAGCTCGACGACGGTGCCGGCGAACGGCGAGGGCAGCTCGACCGCGGCCTTGGCCGTCTCGACCTCGCACAGCGGCTGGTTGACCGCCACGGTGTCGCCCACCGCGACCAGCCAGGCGAGGATCTCGCCCTCGGTGAGCCCCTCGCCGACGTCGGGGAGGCGGAACTGGCGCAGCTCGGCCATCAGTAGCCCATCGCCCGGTCGACGGCGTCCAGCACCCGGTCGAGGTCGGGGAGGTAGTCCTCCTCGAGCTTCGACGGCGGGTACGGGGTGTCGTACCCGCCCACCCGCAGCACCGGCGCCTCCAGCGAGTGGAAGCAGGTCTCGGTGACCCGGGCGGCGATCTCCGCGCCCAGGCCCAGGGTCAGCGGCGCCTCGTGCACGACCACGCACCGGCCGGTGCGCCGCACCGAGGCGTACACCGGTTCCAGGTCCAGCGGGGACAGGGTGCGCAGGTCGACCACCTCCAGCGAGCGGCCCTCCTCGGCCGCGGCCGCGGCGGCCTGCAGCGCCGTCTTCACCATCGGCCCGTAGGCGAGCACGGTGACGTCGTCGCCACCGCGGACCACCCGGGAGGCGAACAGCGGCGCCGCGGCGCCGTCGAGGTCGACCTCGCCCTTCTCCCAGTACCGCCGCTTGGGCTCGAGGAAGACGATCGGGTCCGGGTGGGCGACCGCCTGCTGGATGCCCCAGTAGGCGTCGGCCGGGGTGCTGATGCTGACGACCTTGAGCCCGGCGGTGTGCGCGAAGTACGCCTCCGGGCTCTCGCTGTGGTGCTCGACCGCGCCGATGCCGCCGCCGAACGGGATGCGGATGACGATCGGCATCGGCAGGCGGCCCTTCGAGCGGGCGTGCAGCTTGGCCACCTGGGTGACGATCTGGTTGTAGGCGGGGAAGACGAACCCGTCGAACTGGATCTCGCACACCGGCCGGTAGCCGCGCATCGCCAGCCCGACGGCGGTGCCGAGGATGCCGGCCTCGGCCAGCGGGGTGTCGACGACGCGGTCCTCGCCGAAGTCCTTCTGCAGGCCGTCGGTGATCCGGAAGACCCCGCCCAGGCGCCCGATGTCCTCGCCCATGAGCACGACCTTGGCGTCGTCCTCCATCGCCCGGCGCAGCCCGAGGTTCAGGGCCTTGCCGATGGTGAGGGTCTCGGTCACTGCCCCGCTCCTTCGAAGCCGGCGTGGTACTCGAGGAACTCCGCACGCTGGCGGGCCAGCTCGGGAGGCATCTCGGCGTAGACGTGGTCGAAGATCTCGGTGGGCGCCGGCGGGGCCAGCTCCCGCGTGCCGCTGCGGATCCGCTCGGCCAGCGCGTCGGCGTCGACCTCGACCGCGGCGAAGAAGTCCGGGTCGGCGATCCCGTTCCGCGACAGGTGCGCCTTGACCCGGGCGATCGGGTCGCGCAGCTTCCACTCCTCCAGCTCGCTGGCCAGCCGGTAGCGGGTCGGGTCGTCGGAGGTGGTGTGCGCGCCCATCCGGTAGGTGAACGCCTCGATGAAGGTGGGGCCCTGACCGTCGCGGGCGGCGGCCAGCGCCGCCCGGGTCACCGCGAGCACGGCCAGGACGTCGTTGCCGTCGACCCGGACGCCGGGAAAGCCGAAGCCGCCGGCCCGGTGGAACAGCGGCACCCGGGACTGCCGCTCGATCGGCGCGCTGATCGCGTACTGGTTGTTCTGGCACAAGAAGACCACCGGCGCGGCGAAGGTGGCGGCCCAGATCATCGCCTCGTTGACCTCGCCCTGGCTGGTGGCGCCGTCGCCGAGGAAGGCCAGGGTGGCGCTCTCCGCGCCGTCGCGCTGCAGGCCCATCGCGTAGCCGGTGGCGTGCAGGGTCTGCGCGCCGATGACGACGGTGTAGAGGTTGAACCCGGTGGCCACCGGGTCCCAGCCGCCCTGGTCGACGCCGCGGAAGAGGCTGAGCACGTGCAGCGGGTCGACCCCGCGGGTCCAGGCCACGCCGTGCTCGCGGTAGGTCGGGAAGGCCATGTCGTCGTCGGCCAGCGCCCGGCCGGCGCCCACCTGGGCCGCCTCCTGGCCGAGCAGCGACGCCCACAGCCCCAGCTCGCCCTGCCGCTGCAGGGCGGTGGCCTCGGTGTCCCAGCGGCGGACGAGCACCAGGTCGCGGTACAGGCCGCGCAGCTCCTCGTCGCTCACCTCGAGCGCGTAGTCGGGGTGCTCGACCCGCTCGCCCTCGGGCGTGAGCAGCTGGACGAGCCCCGGCTGCCCGGGCAGATGGGGAGCACCGGCTCCCGGTATGGGGTCGACCACCTCGGTGGTGTGCGACAGCGCGGTCATGCGCGTCCCTCCTCGCCGTCTCGCGGGGCCCGGGGTCTCCGGGGTTCCCGCGCTGGACGTCCTCGCGGCGCCCGGGTGTGGCGCCGCTCACACATGGTGGCACGCCAGAGCACCGAGCAGCAGATCACCACGCGGCCGATCTGCGCAAGATCCGTCCCATGGGGTGCGCACGATGCCCGGTAGTAGGACGTCCTCGCATGTCAGACTGCGCATCGTGACCGCCGGCACGACCCGACTCGACGCCACCGACGCCCGCCTGCTGCTGGCCCTGTCGGAGGACCCGCGGGCCACCGTCCTCTCGCTGGCGCAGACGCTCGGCCTGGCCCGCAACACCGTCCAGGCCCGGCTGGCCCGGCTGGAGTCCGCCGGCACCCTCGAGCCGTTCGAGCGGCGGGTGCGCCCCGAGGCGCTGGGCTACCGGCTGGGCGCCTACGTGACGGTGCAGGTCGTGCAGCGCAGCCTGGCCGACGTCGCCGAGGCGCTGGCGGCGATCCCGGAGGTCCTGGAGGTCACCGGGCTCTCCGGCGTCGCCGACCTGCTGGTCCGGGTGGTCGCCGTCGACGCCGACGACCTCTGGCGGATCAGCGAGCAGGTGCTGGCGATCCCCGGCGTGCAGCGCACCGACACCAACCTCGCGCTGCGCCGGTTCGTCGACCACCGGATGGCCCCCCTGCTGGAGCGCGCCGCCGCGCCCACCCGCGGTGGCGAGGACGGCGCCGGCGCGGGCTGAGGGCCGGCGGCCGCCGGGGTACTGGCACACCGGCCCGGCCGCGAGCATGCTGACGCCGCGCGCGACAGGCCGGCGACCGCGCCGCTGACCTCTCCCCTGCTGGCCTGCGCCCTGCTGACCTGCGCCCTGCTGGTCGGCGGCTGGGCCGCCGCACCTCCCGCCTGGGCCTGCAGCTGCGCCGGAGCGGGCACCGACGAGCAGTTCGCCCGGGCCGACGCCGTCTTCACCGGCACGCTCGTCTCCCGCGAGGTGCCGGCGCCGGCGGGGTCGGGGCGCAGCAGCGGCGCCCCTGCGCTGCACGTCTTCGCCGTCGACACCCTGCACAAGGGCGTGGCCGACCCGCGGCAGCAGGTGGTCTCCGCCGACTCCGGCGCCAGCTGCGGCCTGGAGCTGGCGGGTGACGGACCGTTCCTGGTCTTCGCCACCGACCCGCCGGACCTCCCGGAGGGTCAGCTCGCCGCCGACCTCTGCGGCGGCACCGCCCCGCTCAGCCCTCAGCTGGCGGCGGAGGTCCGGGACATCGCCGCGGTGGCGGACCCGCCGTCCCCGGGCCCTCCGGTCGGCGCGCAGGCCGAGGAGGCGGACGCGGCGAAGGCGCTGGCGCTGGTGGCCGGTACCGCGGGCGTCGCGGTCCTGATGGGCGCCCTCGTCGCCGTCCGCGACCGCCGGGCCGCCCGCCGTGCGACGGTCCTGGTCCTCACTCGCGACTGAGCCCCGTTTCACCCGCCGCCCGGGCCGGGTAGGGCCGCGATCATGGCGAAGCGGACCTCTTTGGGCACCATCGGCAAGGGCCGGCGTGGGATCAGCACGCTGGGCTGGGTGCTGCGCGGCGCCGCCGCCGGTGCGGCCGGCACGACGGCGCTGAACGCCGTCACCTACCTGGACATGGTGACGCGCGGGCGGGGCAGCAGCTCGACCCCGGAGCAGACCGTCGAGGCGCTCGCCGACAAGGTGCACGTGCAGATCCCCGGCGACGAGGAGACCCGGCAGAACCGGGTGCAGGGGCTCGGCCCGATGACCGGGCTGGCCGCCGGCATCGGCATCGGGGTCCTCGCCGGGGTGGCCCGCGCCGCCGGGTTCCGCTCCCAGCCGCTGGTCGGGACGGCCCTGACGACGGTCGGCGTGCTGATCGGCTCCAACGGCCCGATGACCGCCCTGGGCATCACCGACCCGCGCACCTGGTCGACCACGGACTGGCTCAGCGACCTCGTCCCGCACCTGGCCTACGGTGCGGTGGTCAAGACGACGATGGACGCCTTCGACCGGTGACGGACCCCGCTGCCCCCCGCCACTCGCACGCTCGCGGCGATGACCCTGCAGCGGGGCCGTTTCCTCAGGCTCGCCCCTGCCAGCCCCGCGCGTCCACCCCGCCGGGCACCGGCGCATCGGGGTCGTAGGGCGTGCGGGTGAAGACGAAGGTCGCCAGGTCCAGGTGGTCCGGGGCGATCCGCAGCGTCTCCCCCGCGTAGTAGCCGTCCAGGCCCACCCAGGTGCCGTCCGCCCGCGCGGTGAACCGGCTGGCCCGGCCGGGGCGGCCGGGCAGCGGGCCCAGGTGCAGCAGCCGGTCGCCCTGCGCCCGGAGCACGTGCGGGGCCGGCCCCCAGAACCACACGCCGAGGACGTCCAGCGGCACCGGCGGGGGCGCCGGCGTCCAGGCGTCGACGACGCGCGGCTCGGCCGCCCGGAGGTCGGCCAGCAGCCCGGGGACGAGCGGGTCCAGCCCGCTGGTGGTGTTGGCCAGCATCACCGCGCCCGCCTGCTCGGCCCGGTCGACGAACACCCCGGCGAGGAACCCGGGCATCGAGCCGCCGTGGCCGACCAGCGTCACCCCGTCGGCGCGCACCACCTGCAGGCCCAGGCCGTACGCCGACCAGCCGGCCGCGGCGGAGTCGACCCCGGCCGGCACGGTCATCTCCTCCAGGGTGGCCGGGGAGACCACGTCGGCGGTGTCACCGAGCAGGAAGACGGCGCACCGCCCCAGGTCGGCCAGCGTCGCCCACAGCTGACCGGCCGCGGCCATCACCCCGGCGTCGTGCTCGGGTTCGGGCAGCACGACGTCGGCCCACGGGTGCACCGCGTGGCCCTGGGCGGCAGCGCCGCTGGGACGCGGGGTGGTGCGGGTCATGCCCAGGGGCAGCAGCACCTCGTCCCGGACGACGTCCGCCCACGGCCGGCCGCGGTGCCGGGCGACCAGCTCACCGAGCAGGCCGAAGCCGAGGTTGGAATAGTGGAACCGCCGGGCGGCGCCGAGCACCACGTCGTCGTCGCTGAGCGGCAACTCGGCCAGCGATCCGCCGGGTACGCGCTCCCACCAGCCGCCCGGGCTCTCCGAACCCGCCCCGGCGAGGTGGGAGAGGAGCTGACCGACCGTGCGGTCACCCAGCGGGGTGCCCGGCAGGTGCTCGTCCAGCAGGTCGTCGAGGCCCAGCGCCCCCTCGTCGCGCAGCCGCATCACCACCAGGGCGGTGACCGTCTTGCTGATGGAACCGAGGCGGTACTGGACGTCGGTGTGCGGGTCGGCGACGTCCCCGCGCCCGGCCGACCAGGCGAGCCCGCCGCCCCGGACGACGCCGGCGACCAGGCTGGGCGCCCGCCCGTCGCGCTGCACGCGGGCGGTGCGGGCCAGCAGGGTGCGGGCGGTGGAGGGCAGCACGGGCTCGGCCATGCCGGGAGGCTAGCCAGCCCGGGCGGCTGCGGTCTCCCCCACCGGCAGCCGGCCGGTGCGGCGGGCCCAGTGCTCGAACCAGAGGGTGACCAGCGGCGGCACCGAGGCGGCCAGCGCGAGGATGGTGGTGCCGAGGGACCAGCCGAGCACCCGCCAGGCGACGAGCGTCACCGCGACGTAGGCGATGAAGACCGCACCGTGCACCGGGCCGAACACCTGGACGCCGACCTCGGAGGTCTCCGGCACGTACTTGACGAACATCCCGGCGAGCAGCAGCACCCAGGACACCGCCTCGGCGACGGCGACGACGCGGAACGTGCGGGCGACGGGAGCGGGGGCGAGCAGTCGGGCAGCCACGACCGGGGACAACGAACCACCGGTGCCGTGGTCTCCCGGATGTGATGAAGGACCCCCTCCTCCCCACCCTTCGCAGGCTCAGGGCAGGACCCGGGAGGGGGCCGTTGCAGGGCGCGGAGACACCGGTGCCCCGGCCGCCGCGAGGCGACCGGGGCACCGGTGTTCGTGCTGGAGCGCTGGCGTCAGCCGGCGATCCGCCGCATCGCGGTGATGCTGCCCATCACGTCGATGCTGGCGACCTTGACGACGTCGCCCGAGGTCGGCGCGTGCACCATCTGGCCGTTGCCGATGTAGATGCCGACGTGGCTGACCGGGGAGTAGAAGGCGATGATGTCGCCCGGCTGCAGCTCGCCGCGGGAGACCGCGCGGCCCATGGTCGCCTGCGCCCGGCTGGAGTGCGGCACGGAGATGCCGGCCGCGGCGTAGGCGTACTGCACCAGGCCGGAGCAGTCGAAGGACCCCGGGCCGGCGGCGGCCCAGACGTAGGGCTTGCCCTGCTGGGCCATGGCGGTGCTGACCGCGGTCGCCGCGGCACCGCTGGAGGCGACGACCGGGGCGGACGGGGCCTGCGCGGCCGGGGCTGCGGCGCGGGCGGCGCTGCCGCCGCCACCCGAGCCGGAACCGGAACCGGAGCCGGCGGCCTGCTCGGCCGCCGCGGCCTCGGCGGCGTGCTGCCGCTCGGCCTCGGCCCGGGAGGCGGCCTGCTCCGCGGCGGAGAGCCGCTCGTACATCGCCTGGTACTCGGCGATCTGCTTGTTCAGGTCGGTGCGCTGCTGCTCGACCCGGTCCAGCTGGGCCTGCGCCTCGGTGGCGGCGGCCTCGGCCGCGGCCTGGGCCTCGGTGGCCTGCTCGTCGGCCGCGACGGCCTCGCCCAGGATCCCGTTGTTGTGGTCGGCGATGGAGCCCAGCGTGCCGACGCGGTCCATCAGCTCGTCGGCGGACTCGCTGGTGAGCATCGCCTGCAGGGTGCTCAGCTGGTCGCCGGTGTAGGCGCTGCGGGCGACCTCCCGGACCCGGTCACGGGCGCCGGCCAGGGCGGCCTCGGCGGCCTCGACCTGAGCGACGGCGGCGTCGACCTCGGCCTGCTTGGTCTCGAGCTCGACGCGGGCGTCGTTGAACTGCTCGGTGACGACCTCGAGTTCGTGGGCGCGCTCGGCGACCAGGGTGGCCGCCTCCGCGGAGGTGGTGGGCTCGGCCGCGGCGGGCGCGGGGGCCAGCAGGGTGGTGGCCACGAGGGCACCGGCGGCGAAGAAGGTGACGACGGCCCGGCGGGGAGTGGACCCGCGACGGGCAGGGTTGAGCGAACTCGCCATCTTCGGCGGGTGGTCCTTTCTTCCAACGTGCCGCCTACCGAGTTAGCTGACGGGTTCGGATGGGAAGACACCCGGCACGTGCGGCCCGGCTGGGCCGCGCAGTGCTTCACCCCAGTGCTGCGGTGGGTCCCCGGTCCCCTGGCCCGCCGGAGTGCACGGGCCGCGGAGTTCGGCGGCGGTCTGGTCGGTCGCCACCGAGAGGTGGCTGAGGTGCCCGTCCGGACCGCGGACCACCGTAAGGGCGTTATGGGCTCGTGACAAAGGCTCTTTGCGATTTTGTTGAGAAACTCCGTGCGTGTGCTGCAACACGCTCACCGCGCGTGATCGGCGCGCCGGGATTGTGGACCGCCGACGTCCACGGCCCCGGTCTCGTCCGCGCCCGGGACGCCGACACGCGTCCTGAACTGGGCACCCACCGTCGGCGCCGGACGGTCCGGCCGCCGGCCCCGGACCGCGCCACCACGCACCCTGCCGGCCCCTTCCCGTCACGCTCCGCCAGCGGCTCCGCACCCCTGCGCCGCCACCGCACCAGGGGCTGGGCGTTCCCCCGGCGCGGCGGTCGCCGGCCCTGGCCCGGGCACCTGCTAGAGGGACCCGGAACACGGCGCGCCAGGATGACCCGGTGCCGACCCTCGCCACCGCTCCCTGGGACGACCCGGACGTCGTCGCGCTGACCGCCGCCCAGCAGGTCGAGCTGCGCGCCCGCTACGACGGCGCCGGCGAACCCGGGGTGCCGCCGTCCGCCGCCGACGTCGCGGTGGTGCTGCTCGCCCGCGACGACGACGGCACCCCGATCGGCTGCGGCGCGCTGCGCCCGCTGGGGCCGGACGAGGCGGAGATCAAGCGGATGTACGTCGTCCCCGGCGCCCGTGGGCGAGGGGTGTCCAGGCTGCTGCTCGCCGGGCTGGAGGCCGAGGCGGTGACCCGCGGGTGGACGACGGTGCGGCTGGAGACCGGCGTCCGGCAGCCGGAGGCGATCGCGCTGTACCGGTCCACGGGCTACCGGCCGGTCGAGGCGTTCGGGCACTACGTCGGCGCCGACGACCCGCACGCGGTCTTCTTCGCCCGGGAGCTGGCGTGAGCACCGCGGCCCGCTACGACGCGGTCGTGGTCGGGGGTGGGCACAACGGACTGGTCGCCGCCGCCTACCTGGCGCGCGCCGGGTGGTCGGTGCTCGTGCTCGAGCAGCGGGACGTGCTCGGCGGCGCCGCCATCAGCCAGCAGGTGTTCCCCGGCGTCGACGTCCGGCTCTCGGCGTACTCCTACCTGGTCAGCCTGCTGCCCGACCGGATCGGCACCGACCTGGGCCTGCCGCTGGACCTGCGGGACCGCGCGGTCGCGTCCTGGACGCCGCTGCGCCGCGACGGCCGGCACCGCGCGCTGCTGGTCGAGCGGGACGAGGGGCCGGCGACGGCGGCGTCGTTCCGCGCGCTCACCGGCGGGGACGCCGAGCTGGCCGGCTGGCAGCGGTTCTACGGCCGGCTGGCCACCCTGGCCGAGGACCTGGCGCCCACGTTCACCGAGCCGCTGCCCAGCGAGGCAGAGCTCGCCGGCCGGCTGCGCGACCCGGGCATCTGGCACGACCTGCGCGAGCGTCCGCTGGCCGACGTCGTCGCCGACCACCTGTCCGACGACGACGTGCGCGGCATCGCCCTCACCGACGGCCTGATCGGCACCTTCGCCGACGTGCACGCCGCCGACGGGCTGGCCGGGCGCTGCTTCCTCTACCACCTGGTCGGCAACGGCACCGGCCGCTGGCGGGTGCCGGTGGGCGGCATGGGCGCGGTCAGCGGCGCGATCGCCACCGCCGCCCGCGCGGCGGGCGCCCGGCTGGTCACCCGGGCCACCGCCACCGCGATCGAGGCCCGCGCCGACGGGGTCACGGTGCACTGGACCGACGACGACGGGACGGCGCACGCGGCCGACGCCGGGCACGTGGTGGGCGGCGCCGCGCCGGCCGTGCTCGACGAGCTGCTCGGCGCGCCGGCCACGCCACGGCCCTCGGGCTCGCAGCTCAAGGTCAACATGGTGCTGCGGCGGCTGCCCGGGCTGCGCTCCGGGGACGACCCGCACCGGGTGTTCAGCGGCACCGTGCACGTCGACGAGTCCGCGTCGGCCATCGACGCCGCGTACGCCCAGGCTGTGGCCGGGCGGCTGCCCGACGTCGTCCCGTTCGAGGTGTACTGCCACTCGCTGACCGACCCGTCGATCACCGTGGCGACCGGGTTGCACACGCTGACCCTCTTCGGGCTGCACACCCCGGCCGAGCTCTACGCGGCCGACCCGGCGGGCACCCGCGAGGAGGCGGTGCGCCGGGTCGTCGCGCAGCTCGACGACCACCTCACCGAACCGCTGGCCGACTGCCTGGCCACCGACGCCGAGGGCCGGCCGTGCCTGCAGGCGGCCTCACCCCTGGACGTCGAGGCCGCGCTGGCGATGCCGGGCGGGCACATCTTCCACGGCGACCTCTCCTGGCCGGTGGCCACCGACCCGGCGCAGGCCGGCACCTGGGGCGTGGCGACGGCGCACCCGCGGGTGGTCGCGGCGTCGTCCGGGGGCACCGTGCGCGGCGGTGCGGTCAGCGGGCTGGGCGGCTTCGCCGCGGCCCAGCACCTGCTCGGGCGGTGACCGTCCCGGATCCGTGCGTGAGCAGCCGCCGCCGGGGAAGGAAGGCAGCAGAGCCCGGGACCGGCCGGTCCCGACGACGACTGGAGACGCCATGACCACCCCGACGAACCGCCCGGACGACCAGGGTCAGCCGCCGAAGAAGACACAGAACCGGAGCCGGGCCATCCTGGCCGGCGTCGTCGTGCTGATCCTCGTGGTGATCTTCGGCTACATGCTGCTGGTGGGCGGTCTCGCCGACTGAGCCGCACCCGGCGGGCGGCGATGCCCCGCGCCGTGGTCACATGACGCGGTGCGGGTGGCGGACGAGGCGCGGGGCCTCGCGGCGTCGGTGCGCCGCCGGCTGCGGGGGCGCGACACCTCCCTCATCGCCGCCGGCCTCACCTTCTACGCGGGCATCGCCGTCGTCCCGGGCCTGGTGCTCTCCCTCGGCCTGACCAGCTGGGTGACCAGCCCACGGACCGTGCAGCGGCTGGCCGACCGGCTGGCCGAGGTGCTGCCGGCCGAGCTCGGCGCCCCCACCGCCCTGGCCCGGCTGGCCGAGGCCGGCACCGGGCTGTCGGTGATCGGTGGCCTGCTCACCCTGCTGCCCATCTCGCTCTACGGGGAGGGCCTGCGCCGGGCGCTGCTGCGGTTCAGCCCGGCGCACGACCGGTTCACCGCCTGGCGCGGCCGGCTGCTGGCGCTGCCGCTGCTGCTGGTCGCCCCGCTGCTGACCTGGCCGCTGCTGCGGGCCGGGCAGGCGCTCGCCGAGCTGTCCGCCGAGCCCGGCGTCAGCAACCGCCTGGCGGCCCTCGCGGTCGGCTACTACTCCGTGCTGGCCGTGCTCACCGTGCCGCTGGCCTGGGTCTTCGGGGTGGTGGCCGCGGGCCGGCTGCGGTGGGCCGCGGTGGGCGCCGGTGCGCTGTTCACCGCGGCCTGCCTGTCGGGGTTCCTACAGGGGTTCGTGCTGTTCCTGTCGCTGCCGCTGGACCTCGGCGCCCCCTTCGGGGGGCTGACCGTGGTCGGCGGCGTGATCGCCGTCGGCTTCTGGCTGTTCCTGCTGCACCTGGTGCTCGTCGCCGGCTGGCTGTGCACCCAGGCGCTGGACGAGCGCCTCGACCGACGGGCGGTCAGCCGCTGAGCGGCTGCTCCTCGACGAGCCGGTCGCGCTGCTCGTCGACGTCCCAGGCCGGTTCCGGCAGCCGCGGCTGCAGCTCGGTGAGGGTCTCCAGCAGCAGCCGCCCGACGGCCCAGTTGCGGTACCACTTGCGGTCGGCCGGCACGACGTACCAGGGCGCGATGTCGGTGTCGGTGCGCTCCATCGCGGTGGCGTGGGCCTCCTGGTACTCCGACCACAGCGCCCGCTCGTCGACGTCGGAGGGGTCGAACTTCCAGCGCGTGGTCGAGTCGTCGAGCCGGGCGAGCAGCCGCTGCTTCTGCTCCCACGGGGACAGGTGCAGGAAGACCTTGACGATCGTGACGTCGTCGGCTACCAGCTGCCGCTCGAACCGGGCGATCTCCCGGTATCGCCGCTCGATGACCTCCGGCGCGGCCAGCTGCCGGACCCGGCCGATCAGCACGTCCTCGTAGTGGGAGCGGTCGAAGACGCCGACCTTGCCCGGCCCGGGGAGCGCGCGGCGCACCCGCCAGAGGAAGGAGTGCCGCAGCTCCTCCGGCGTCGGCTTGCCGAAGGAGACCACGTGCACGCCGTGCGGCTCCATCGCACCGACGACGTGCTTGACGACGCCGCCCTTGCCGCTGGTGTCCATGCCCTGCAGCACCAGCAGCACCCGCCGCCGGCTGCCACCGGTGCCCTCGGCGTAGAGCCGCTGCTGCAGCTCGGCCAGCCGGTCGGCGTCGGCCCGCAGGACGTCCCTCGTCCTGTCCTTGTCCCCCGGCACGTGCGGGGTCGACCGGGGGTCGATCTCCGCCAGCCGGACCGGGGCAGGGGACACGCGCAGGGCTCGACGCAGGGAGGACATGCCCCGCAGCCTAGGGACGCCGGGTCCCCACCCAGGCAAAGGATGCTCTGCACCCGGTCTGGCGGTGGAACCGGGCGCGGAGCTTCCTATGCCTGGGACAGGAGGTCGGGGAGGTCGCCGCGGTGCAGCACGACCATGCTGCTCACCGCGCGGGTGAGGACGACGTAGAGCCGGTGCAGCCCGCGCGGCTCGGCGGCCACGATCGCCGCCGGCTCCACCACGACGACGTGGTCGAACTCCAGCCCCTTCACCAGCGTCGCCGGCACCACCGACAGCCGGGTGGGCGCGCTGCCGTCGTCGGCCAGCGCCGCCACCTCCAGGCCGGCGGCGGCCAGCATCCCGACCACCTCCGCGACGTCGGCGTCGGCGCAGACCACGCCGGTCGACCCCTCGGCCGCGGCCAGCTCGGCGACCACCGCGGCCAGCGGCCCGGCGAGCGTCCCCACCGGGCGCAGCCGCAGCGCGCCCGGCTCCGAGCGCGCCGCCGTCGCCGCGGGCAGCCCGGGGGCGATCCGCGGCAGCAGCCGGTTGGCGAAGTCCAGCACCTCGCCGGGAACCCGGTAGCCGCGGGTCAGCGGCCGGATCGTCGTCTCCGGCCGGCCCAGCCCGGCCAGCGTCTGCGCCCAGTCCGGCGCCGACCAGGGGCTGGTGGCCTGGGCGAGGTCGCCGAGCACGGTCAGCGAGCCCGCACCCAGCCGCCGGGCGATCACCCGGCACTGCATCGGCGACAGGTCCTGCGCCTCGTCGACGACGACGTGCCCGTAGCCGGGAGTGCGCTCCAGCAGGCCGGCCACCTCGTCGACCAGCACGGCGTCCGCCGCGGTCCAGGGCGCGCTCTTCACCGACCGCGGCGCCTTCGGCCGGTGCAGCAGCGCCTGCTCCTCCGCGGTGAGGACGCCGCGGGCGGCGCGGGCCAGCCGTGCGGGGTCGGTGAGCAGGTCGTGCACCAGCCCGGCGGCGTCGACCGCCGGCCAGACGGCGTCGCAGAAGGCGCGCACCTCGGCGCTGCGGGCGCACCGGCGGGTCTCGGCGTCGGTCGGGCTGCCGCCACCGGCCTCCTTCAGCCGCCGGGCGTACTCGGCCAACCCCATGGCCAGCCGCTCCCGGCCGGCCGCGTAGTGCACCAGCTGCTGGTCGTCGGCGCCGCTGGTGCCGGCCCGGCGCAGGTCGTCGACGAACCGCTTGAGCCGGTCCTCCCCGATCCGGTACTTCCGCCCCGACAAGGTCACCTGCACCGAGTCCACCGGCTTCCGGACGCCGCCCCACAGCGCCCGCCGGAGCACCTCGGCCATCCGCGGGTCGCCCTTGAGGACGGCGACGGCCGGCTCGTCGTGCGCGCGGACGGTCACCCGGGCGGTCAGGTCGGCGACGGTGGCCTGGTCGACCTCCACCTCACCGAGGGCCGGCAGCACCTGCTCGATGTAGCGCAGGAACGCCCGGTTCGGTCCGACCACCAGCACGCCGGTGCGGGCCAGCTGCTCGCCGTGCGTGTACAGCAGGTAGGCCGCCCGGTGCAGCCCGACGGCGGTCTTCCCGGTGCCGGGCGCCCCCTGCACGCAGATCGACTCGGTGAGCGGCGCCCGGACGATGTCGTCCTGGTCGGGCTGGATGGTGGCCACGATGTCCCGCATCGGGCCGCTGCGCGGGCGTTCGATCTCCTGCCGGAGGAACGCGCTGTCCTGCCCCTGCCCCTCGGCCAGCACCTCGTCCTCGTAGCCGGTGAGCTCGCCGGCGGCGAAGCCGAACCGGCGCCGGCGCGCCAGCCCCTGCGGATCGGCGGCGCTGGCCTGGTAGAACGGCCGGCTCATCGGCGCCCGCCAGTCGATGACCACCGGGTCACCGGCGGCGTCGCGCACGTGCCGGCGGCCGATGTGGAACGTCTCGGACTCCCCGTCGGTCCGGCCGAAGAACGGCGGGACCCCGGGGTCGGCGGCCAGGGAGCGCAGCCGCTCGGCCCGGGCGGCGCCGAGCCGCTCGGAGGCCCAGGCGTCCACGCCGGCGTCGGTGACCGCGACGGCGGCGGTGCGCATCTGGGTCAGGCAGTCGGCCGCGCGGGCCAGGTGGGCGCGCTCGGCGGCGAGGACGGGATCGGGGGCGGTCTCGGCGAGGGCGGGGGTCGGAGACACGGTCGGAGGACGCTACGCGCGCGAGGAGGCCGGCTCAACCGACTTCCGCCGCGGCACGCCGGATATGTGTAGCCGGGCCCACACCGGAGCACCCACCAGAGCATGACCAGTGACTCCGCGCCGCCGCCCGTGATCGGGGCGACCGTCGACGACCGGGACGGCACCCCCCTGGGCACTGTGACCGCGGTCTTCCTCGACGACGTGACCGGCCAACCCACCTGGATCGGTCTCACCGAGGGGCAGCACGCCGCACCCGACGACGAGGAGGTGCCGGTGATCGCCCCGATGAGCGGCGCCGAGTTCACTGGTGGGCGGCTGCACCTGACCGTGGCCGCCACGGCGGTCCGCTCCGCGCCGCGGGTCGCCCGCCCGGATCACCTCAGCCCCGAGGAGGAGGCCACGCTGCAGTCGCACTACCGCGTCGGCGCGGCCGTCGGCACCGGGCCGACGGCGGAGCGCTCCGGCACCGCCCCGGTGCCGACCGCCGGCTCGGGCGACACCGCGATGACCCGCTCGGAGGAGCAGCTCCGGGTCAGCACCGTGGTCGAGCCCTGGACCCGGGCGGTGCTGCGGATCGAGGAGGTCACCGAGGAGGTGATGGTGCCGGTCACCGTCACCCGGCAGCGCGCCCGGATCGAGCACCTGCCGCTCCACGCGGGCGAACGCCCGGCCGGGGACGCGCCGGCCGAGGTCGGCGGCGACCGGACCGGCGAGTGGGTGACCCTCTACGGCGAGCGCCCGGTGGTCTCGGTCGAGCGGGAGCCGCTCGAGCGGGTGCGGCTGGCCACCTCCTGGACGACGGACGAGCAGCGGGTCGCCGACCGGGTGCAGCGTGAGCAGGTCGAGCTGACCACCCCGGAGGACCCGCGGGGCTGAGCCGGGTCAGGCGCCGGGGCCGTCCAGCCACCACCCCAGCGCCCCGGACACCAGCCCCGGCGTGACGACGTGACCGCCGGCGAACTCGTCGTAGGTGACCTCGTAACCGTCGGCGGCGAGCTCGGCCGCGACGCGCCGGCCGCAGCGCGCCACGGGCAGCACCCGGTCGTCGGTGCCGTGCGCGATCCAGAACCGCGGCCGGCCGAACCGGCCGGGTGGGGCGGCGAACCCGGGCGAGAAGGCCAGCACGGCCTCGGCGAGGTCGCCGTTGGCGATGCCCAGCGACAGGGCGTACGAGGCGCCGTCGGAGAAGCCGCCGATCGCGACCCGGTCGACCGCGGTGCGGGCGAGGACCTGGGCCAGGGCGGCGTCGATGGTGGCGACGTCCCGCCCCAGGCCGCCGGCGATCAGGTCCCAGGTGGACGCCGCCGACGACGGCGCCACCACGACCACGCCGCGGGCGGTGGCCAGCTCGCCGACCAGCGCCAGCGCGTCGGCCGCCGAGCCGCCCGCGCCGTGGCAGAACACCAGCAGCGGGCGGGGCACCGCCTCCCCCGGCGGCACCGCGACCACCGCCTCGGCCGACGTGCCCAGGTCCAGCGTGGTCAGCCCCGGCGGGAAGGGGACCTCGGAGAGCTCGGGGCGGGGGCGGCTGTCGAGGCGGCCGTCGGCGGCGCGGCGGGGAACGGTCACCGGCCGGGGCTACCCCGCAGCCGGTGGGTCTGCACGACCGGTCTCAGCCGGCCGGTCGCTCGCCCGGCTCGACGATGTGCACCCGGACGGCGCGGAACTGGGCGGGGGTCCGCAGCAGCACCGCCTTCGTCGGCTCACCGACGTCCAGGTGGCCGAGCCGGGGCAGCGCGGCCAGCGGGCGCAGCCGCGGGTCGGCCAGCACCTCGGCGACCAGCCCCTTGTCACCGCCGGGGGCGAGCGCCTGCAGCCCGCCGGCGTGCGGCAGCAGCACCCGGGCCGCGGTGTCGGCGGCCGCGCCGACCACCGCGTCGGTCTGGTTGGCCCGCCGCCGCGCGAACCGCTGCTGCGACCAGCCACCGGCGGCGGTGCGGCCCTGCACCTGCCGGGCGTCGACCTTGGAGACGACGAGCGCGGCGCCGTCGAACACCCCGACCGCCCAGCGGCCGCGCCGGACCAGCAGCACCGCGGTGCGCCGCGGCTGACGGGCGGCGACGGTCAGCGAGGTGAGCACCGCCGGCCCCGGGGTCCAACCGGGCGGGCCCCCCACCCGCAGCCACGTCGAGTCGGCGCAGGTCACCACCACGTCGCCGTCCTCGACCCGCACGTCGGCGAAGGCACCGTGCCGCTCGGCGACGCCGTCCAGCCAGCGGCCCAGCCGCTCGGGGGCCACCCCGAGCACCCGGCCGCCGCCGGCGGCCGGGCGGGGAGCGGTCACCGCGCCAGCGCAGGGTCGGCCACGTGCTCGGCGGGCACGTGCAGCAGCCGCTGCCCCAGCGCCACGGCGACGGCCGCGACGAGGGCGGCGACCGTCGCCACCAGCACGCTGGCGTTGGCCCCCACCGTGTCGACGATCTTGCCCGCCAGCGAGGCGCCCACGGCCACGCCGAGCGCGAGGGCCGTGCCGATCCAGGTGAACGCCTCGGTCACGGCGGCGCGTGGGACGAGCACCTCGGCCAGGGTGAACGCGCTGATCAGCGAGGGCGAGACGGCGATCCCGGCGACGACCACCAGCGGGAGCATCACCCAGAGGGAGTCGACGAGGACCAGTGGGACGGTGAGCACGCTGAGCACCAGGAGCGCGGCCACCAGCCGGTGCCGCAGCGGCAGGCGCCAGTGCACCGCCCCCCAGCCGATCCCGGAGGCCATCGACCCGGCGGCCAGCCCGGCGATGAGCAGCCCGGCCAGGGACCGCTGGTCGACCTCGTCGGCGAAGGCGACCAGGGCGATCTCCAGCGTGCCGAGGACCGCCCCGACCGCCGCCCCGACGACGAACAGCACCCGCAGCCCGCGGGTGCGCATCGCCGAGGGGCCGCCGCGGTGCTCGTGCTCGGCCGGCGGCGGCTCGGTGCGCCGCTGGGCGGCGAACGCGAGGCCACCGACCGCGGCCAGGGTGAAGGCGGTGACCAGGCCGGAGGTGGTGTGCCCGGTCGTGGACAGGAAGGTGACCAGCACCGGGCCGACGATGAAGACGAACTCGTCGACCACCGACTCCATGGCCAGCGCGGCGGGCAGCCGTGGCGTGCCGCGCAGCAGGTGGGTCCAGCGCACCCGGATCATCGAGGCGACCGGCGGGATGCTCGCCCCGGCCGCGCCGGCGAAGAGGAACACCGTCCACAGCGGCCAGTCCTGGCGGACCGCGGCGAGGAAGAGCACGCCGGAGGTGATGAAGGCGGCGAGCACGGTGAGCAGCACCCGCCGCTGGGCGTGGGTGTCGGCCAGCCGGCCGATCACCGGGCCGGCGACGGCGGTGGTGACCGCCCCGACGGCGGCCACTGCGCCACCCAGCCCGTAGGAGCCGGTCTCGTCCTGGACCAGCAGCACGCTGCCCAGGCCGAGCATCGACAGCGGCAGCCGACCGATGAGGGCGGCCAGCACCATCGGCACCGCGTGCGGCGTCCGCAGCACGTGCAGGTAGGGGTTGGGCACGAGCGGGACTGCCTCCGGGACGGGGTGGTGCGTGCCGCCGCCACGGTAACCGACGGACCCGTCCGGCCCCGGGCACGACGGGGTCCCGTCCCCGACCACGCTGTCGGGAACGGGACGCCGTCCGGGAGCCGGACCGCGACGGCGACGCTGCCGGCGCGGACCGGGGTCTTACGCCAGCCGGCTCTTCAGGATCTCGAGCTCGTCCCAGAGCGTGGTGGGCAGCTTGTCGCCGAACTTCTCGAACCACTCGGTGATCTGCGGCACCTCGGCGCGCCACTCCTCGGGGTCGACGCGCAGCGCCTGCTCGACCTGCTCGCGGGTCATGCCCAGGCCGGAGACGTCGAGGGAGTCCGGCGTGGGCACGTGCCCGACCGGCGTCTCCTCGGCGGCGGCGGTGCCCTCCAGGCGCTCGACGACCCACTTGAGCACCCGGCTGTTCTCCCCGAAGCCGGGCCACAGGAAGCCGCCGTCGGCGTCCCGGCGGAACCAGTTCACGTAGAAGACCCGCGGCAGCTTCGTGGCGTCGTGCTGCTTGCCCGTCTCGACCCAGTGCTTGAAGTAGTCGCCGGCGTTGTAGCCGATGAACGGCAGCATCGCGAACGGGTCGCGGCGGACGACGCCGACGGCGCCGGTGGCCGCGGCGGTGGTCTCCGAGGAGAGCGTGGCCCCCATGAAGACGCCGTGGTTCCAGTCCCGGGCCTCGCTGACCAGCGGGATGGTGGTCTTGCGGCGGCCGCCGAACAGGATCGCCGAGATCGGCACGCCCTTCGGGTCCTCGTACTCCGGCGCCAGGATCGGGCACTGGGTGATCGGCGTGCAGAACCGGCTGTTCGGGTGGCTGGACGGCTCGTCCGACTCCGGCGTCCAGTCCCGGCCCTTCCAGTCGGTCAGGTGCGCCGGCGGCTCGTCGGTCATCCCCTCCCACCAGATGTCGCCGTCGTCGGTGAGGGCGACGTTGGTGAACACCGAGTTGCCCTGGTCGATGGTGCGCATCGCGTTGGGGTTGGTGTCCCAGCCGGTGCCCGGCGCCACGCCGAACAGGCCGTACTCGGGGTTGAGCGCGTAGAGCCGGCCGTCCTCGCCGAAGCGCATCCAGGCGATGTCGTCGCCGAGGGTCTCGACCTTCCAGCCCGGGATGGTCGGCTCGAGCATGGCCAGGTTGGTCTTGCCGCAGGCGCTGGGGAAGGCCGCGGCCACGTAGTAGGTCTTCTGCTGCGGGCTGGTCAGCTTGAGGATCAGCATGTGCTCGGCGAGCCAGCCCTCGTCGCGGGCCATCACCGAGGCGATCCGCAGGGAGTAGCACTTCTTGCCCAGCAGCGCGTTGCCGCCGTAGCCGGAGCCGTAGGACCAGATGGCCCGCTCCTCGGGGAAGTGCACGATGTACTTGGTCTGGCTGCAGGGCCAGGGGACGTCGGCCTGGCCGGGCTCCAGGGGTGCGCCGAGGGAGTGCATGGCCGGCACGAAGTCGCGGTCGGTGCCCATCGCCTCGAGCACCCGGCTGCCGATGCGGGCCATCACGCGCATGGAGACGACGACGTACTCCGAGTCGGTGAGCTCCACGCCGAACATCGGGTTCTCGGCCTCGACCGGGCCCATGCAGAACGGGATGACGTACATCGTGCGGCCGCGCATGGAGCCGCGGTACAGCTCGGTCATCACCGCCTTCATCTCGGCCGGGTCCATCCAGTTGTTGGTCGGGCCGGCGTCGGCCTCGTCGACCGAGCAGATGAACGTGCGGTCCTCGACCCGGGCGACGTCGCTGGGGTCGGAGGCGCAGTGGAAGGAGTTGGGCTTCGCCGCCAGCCGGGTGAACGTGCCGGCGTCGACGAGCTTCGTGGTGAGGCGCTCCCACTCCTCGTCGCTGCCGTCGACCCACACCACCTGGTCCGGCGTCGTCAGCTCGGCCATCTCCTGCACCCAGGCGAGCAGCCGGGGGTGCGTGGTCGGGGCGTTGTCGAGGCCGGGGGTGGCAACAGAAGTCACGGCGTCTCCTCTGGGGTACGCCAGGTGCGGGGACCACACCGGCGCTGGTGCTGGACGGCTGGGGAGCGCCGTCCCGGCCACGTCGGTGGGGCCGGGGCGGATCGCACGAGATTAGCCGCTGGTTTGAGTACGTATAAGACGTCTACTGCAAGTGTGACTCAGCTCGCCCGGGGATGTACCGGGACGGATGTCCTGTTGTGCGGGTCGTGAGCGAACCGAGCAGCCCCGCCCTCCTGCAGCCGCTGACCCTGCGCGGGGTGACCCTGCGCAACCGCCTGGCCGTCGCCCCGATGTGCCAGTACTGCGTCTCCGGCGGCCTGGTCGGCGACTACCACCTGGTGCACCTGGGCCGGTTCGCCCTCGGCGGGTTCGGCCTGGTCATGGTGGAGGCCACCGGGGTCACCGCCGACGGCCGGATCAGCCCCGGGGACGTCGGCCTGTGGAACGACGCGCAGGTGCCCGGCCTGGCCCGGGTGGCCGCCTTCCTGCGCGAGCACGGCAGCGTGCCGGCGATCCAGCTGGCGCACGCCGGCGGGAAGGCGAACACGCTGCGCCCGTGGGACGGCAACGGCCAGGTGACCGCGGAGAACGCCCGCCCCGGCGACGAGCCCTGGACGCCGGTCGCCCCCAGCGCCGTGCCGATGGGCGAGGGGTGGACGGCGCCGCACCCGCTGGCCGTCGCCGAGCTGGCCGGGGTGCGCGACGCGTTCGTCGCCGCCGCCCGCCGGGCGCTGACCGCCGGCTTCCAGGTGGCCGAGGTGCACGCCGCCCACGGCTACCTGCTCAACCAGTTCCTCTCCCCGCTGACCAACCGGCGAGACGACGGGTACGGCGGCTCGCTGGAGAACCGGATGCGCTTCCCGCTCGAGGTGGTCACCGCCGTCCGTGCGGTGTGGCCGGCCGACCTCCCGCTGATGGTGCGGGTCTCCGCCGTCGACGCCACCCGCGAGGGGACGACGCTGGACGACACCATCGCCTTCGCCCGCGAGCTGAAGGCCCTCGGCGTCGACGCGATCGACGTCTCCGGCGGTGGCATCGGCCCCGGCTGGGAGCACCCGATCGGCTACGGGTACCAGGTGCCGTTCGCCGCGGCGATCCGGGAGCAGGCCGGGATCCCGACGATGGCCGTGGGGCTGCTGGTCGACCCCGCCCAGGCCGACGCCGTCGTCGCCGACGGGCAGGCCGACCTGGTGGCGGTGGCCCGCGAGGCGCAGGACGACCCGAACTTCGCCGTCCACGCAGCCCGGGCCCTCACCGGCTCCTACGAGACCTACCCGGTGCAGGCCGGCCCCCGGCTGGCCTCCCGCGAGCGGCTGCTGCAGCGGCTGGGCCCGTGGACCGGCCCGGACCCGGTGCGCGTGGAGCAGCCGACCGCTCAGGCCTGAGCCGCCAGACCTGATGGTGAGCCGCGCCGTGGTGCGGCTCACCATCGGGCGACGCGGCTCATCCCGAGCCGCGGCCGTGGGCGGAGGCCGCCGTCGGCGACGGTTCAGCCGCCACCCCGGCGGGAACGCCGTGTCCATGACCGTCACCGATCCCGACGTCCCGGACCCGCTGAACGACCCGCGCACCACCCAGGCCGACCCGGGCGCGCTCGGCGAGGGCGAGGACCTCGCCTCGACCGAGGACGACGCCGTCGCCACCGGCGAGGACGAGCTGACCTCCGCGCGGACCGAGGCCGACGAGGCCGGGGGCGGCGACGTCACCGGCGGCTTCGCCGGCGCGGTGGGCGAGGCGCCGACCACCGACCGGACCTGAGACGGACCGGTCCGCACCGTTCGTGTGTCACCCACCACGGCGTCGGGTAACGCGGGGGCGCAATCGTCCACAGGCCGAGCAACGGCTCCGTGTGAACTCGCGAAGGAGGACCCATGGCCACCGGTGAGACCGGCTTCGCCGACGTCACGTACGACCTGATCTCCGTGCAGTACCACTCGCTCAAGGCCGGGCACGACTACGGCCAGTACGTCCGGGACGCCGAGAACGCGGGCCTGGACGACGTCGCCTCGTTCTTCCGCGAGGTGATGGAGCAGGACTCCCAGCGCGCCGCGCGCTGCCACGAGTTCCTGCGCAGGCTCTCCGGCACCGAGCAGGGTGGCCCGGCGGCCAGCTGACCGTCCCACCCCGCGCCTCCCGGAGCCCCGGCCGCCCTTGGCAGCCGGGGCTCCCGCGCTCCTCGGACGAAATTCGTTGGCCCCTGCACCGGGCCGGTGCATAGCCTGCTGGGCCGGCTCACCCCGTCCCATCCCAGGAGGCGCCCCGTGCAGGCCCTGTCCGAGGCCGCGATCCGCCGTTCGCTGGTCAACTGCTCCCGCAGCGAGGCCGCGGCGATGACGCTCCCCCGCGACATCGACCAGTTCGACTGGGCCGCGGCCGACGTGCTCGGCTGGCGCGACCCGAAGGCGGAGCTGCGCGGCTGGCTGGTGCACGAGCACGAGGGCCGCACCGTCGGCCTGGCGCTGCGCGCGGCCGACACGAAGATGTCCAGCCGCCGCTCGGCGATGTGCCTGCTCTGCCACAGCGTGCAGAGCGCCGACGCGATCTCGCTGTTCACCGCCCGGCGGGTGGGCGAGGCCGGGCGCAACGGCAACACGATCGGCACCTACATCTGCGCCGACCTGCGGTGCGCCGGCCGCGTGCGGGACGTGCCGCCGTCGGCCCAGCACCTGAGCGAGGAGCTGCAGGCCCTCGCCGTCGAGGAGCAGGCCGAGGGGCTGCGCCAACGGCTGGCGGCGTTCACCGCCGACGTGCTGCGCCGCTGAGCTCCGAGGACGACGATGGGGTGGTGATCAAGACCCCGCTGACCCGCTGGTTCGACCTCGACACCCCCGTGTTCGGGGCGCCGATGGCCGGCGTCGCCGGGGGCGGGCTGGCCCGGGCGGTCTCGCTCGGCGGTGGGCTCGGGATGATCGGCGTCGGCGCGGGGACGACGCCGGAGTGGCTCACCGAGCAGGCCCGGCTGCCCACCGAGGCCGACGTCTCCTTCGGCGTCGGGCTGATGGCCTGGGTGCTCGCCGACCGGCCCGAGCTGCTGGCCGCCACGGTGGCCACCGAGCCGGCGCTGGTGTCGGTCTCCTTCGGCGACCCGGCGCCGTTCGTCGGCCCGCTGCACGACGCCGGGATCGCCGTCGCCACGGCCGTCAACACCCTCGACGACCTGGACCGGGCGCACGCGGCCGGCGTCGACGTGATCGTGGCCCAGGGCACCGAGGCCGGGGGCCACACCGGGCGCCGGGCCACCCTGCCGCTGCTGCAGGAGGTGCTGGCCGCCACCGACCGTCCGGTGCTCGCGGCGGGTGGGGTGGCCACCGGCGCCGGGCTGGCCGCCGTGCTGGTGGCCGGGGCCGCCGGGGCGTGGCTCGGCACCCCGTTCCTCAGCTGCACCGAGGCGGCCAACGCGCCGGCGGCGCGCGAGCGGATCCGGGCTGCGAGCGGCGACGACACCGTGCTCACCCGCGCCTTCGACATCGCGCAGGGGCTGGCCTGGCCGGACCGCTGGCCCGGTCGGGCCCTGGCCAACGAGTTCACCGAGACCTGGCACGACCGGGAGGCGGAACTGCGCGGGGACACCCGGGCAGCCGAGTGGGTGCGCCGGGCGCGCGCCGAGGGCGACCTCTCCGCCGCGCCGGTCTACGCCGGGGAGTCCGTCGGGCTGGTCACCGCCGAGGAGTCGGCGACCGACGTCGTCCGGCGGCTGACCGCCGACGCGCGGACGGCGCTGGAACGCGCCCCGCGCCTGCTCGGCTAGCGGCCTCGCTCACACGCTGCAGCTGCCGTCCTCGCAGCCCTCGGCGGCGGGGACAGTGACGAGCGGGTGGGTGTCGGCCCAGGCGCGCTCGAGCAGCTGCAGCAGCGTCTCGGCGGGCTGGGCACCGGCGGCCCCGTAGGTGCGGTCGACGACGAAGAACGGGACGCCGGTCGCGCCGAGGGCCCGGGCTGTCTCGATGTCCGAGCGCACCGCGGGCAGGAACCGGCGGTCGGCCAGCGCCGCGCGCACCTCCGCCTCGTCCAGCCCGACCTCGACGGCCAGCGGGACGAGCGCGTCGACGTCGAAGACCGACCGCTGCTCGGTGAAGTGGGCGTGCAGCAGCCGCTCCTTCATCTCGCTGCGCAGCCCGTGCCCGGCGGCCAGGTGGATCAGCTGGTGGGCCAGCAGCGTGTTGCCGCTGACGCCGTCGGCCAGGTGGTACTCCAGGCCCTCACCGGCGGCGATCTCCTCGACCCGGCGCATCTGGCCGGCCATCTCCTCGACGCTGCTGCCGTACTTGGCGGCCAGCGCGGGGAGGGTCGGCTCGGTGTGCCCCTCGGGGATGCTCGGGTCGAGCTGGAACGACCGCCAGACGACCTCCACCTGGTCGGCGTGCGGAAAGCGGGAGAGCGCCGTCTCCAGCTTGCGCTTGCCGATGTAGCACCACGGGCACACGACGTCGGACCACACCTCGACCTGCATGCCGGGCCCAACCGCCGCAGTGATCAGGTCATTCCGTCGGGGGGCACCTCGACGCCGAGCACCCGACGGTCGACCGGGCCCGACGGTCAGCTGGAGCGCTGCTCCAGGTGGACGCGCACCGGGGCGCCGGCCTCGCCCTTGCCGATCCGGGTGCACAGCGCCTTCCTCAGCGGCAGCCAGTGCGGGCCCTGCCCCGAGGGCATCAGGGTGGCGGCGAACGGATGGCCGTCCAGCGTCCCGGCGACCTTCACCGCCCGGCGGGTGCCGAGCACCTCGGCCGAGCCGGGGAGCTCCAGGTAGGTCGGGAAGGCACCGTCCTTGGCGATGACTGCGTCGATGACGGCGTCGACCGGCTGGGTGGGATGCGGTGGGGTGGTCATGCGGGGAGGACCCCCCGACCGCCCGGAAGTCATCGCCGGGCGGGTCAGGAGGCCGCGGGCACGTGCTGCGCGCCGATGCGGATGATCTCCTCCAGCCGCTCCCGAGCCCGGGCGAGCTCGTCGATCTGCCGGCTGATCCGGTCCCGTTGCTCCGCCAGGTGGGCCAGCATGTCCGGGGTGGCGACGCCGGTGTGCACGCACGGCAGCAGCTCGAGGACGTCCTTGCTGGTCAGCCCGGCGGCGTACAGCTGTTGCACGAAACGCACCCGACCGACGGCGTCCTCGGGGTACCGGCGCTGCCCACTGGGCGTGCGTTCGGCCTCCAGCAGCCCCTGTTCCTCGTAGTACCGCAGCGCCCGGACGCTCACGCCCGAACGGCTGGCGACCTCTCCGATGCGCAGCACCGGACCCCCTCGGTGATCGGCTTCACACTTGACCCTGACGTCGACGTCAGGTTCTAGCGTCCCGGACAGATCACCCCGAGCGCAAGGAGCCCCCATGGACATCACCGGATCAGTCGCCCTCGTCACCGGCGCCAACCGCGGCATCGGCCGGCACTTCGCCCGGCAGTTGCTCGAGCGCGGCGCCGCCAAGGTCTACGCCACCTCCCGCCGTCCCGAGCTCGTCGACGTCCCGGGGGCGGAGGTGCTGCGGCTCGACATCACCGACCCGGAGTCGGTGGCCGCCGCAGCGACCGCCGCCGGCGACGTGACACTGCTGGTCAACAACGCCGGGATCACCACCCGCGCCAACCTGGTCACCGGCGACCTCGCCGAGATCCGGCGGGAGATGGACACCCATTACTTCGGCACGCTGGACGTCGTCCGGGCGTTCGCGCCGGTGCTGGCGGCCAACGGCGGTGGCGCGATCCTCAACGTGCTGTCGGCGCTGTCCTGGTTCTCCACCGACGGCGCCAACGCCTACGCCGCCGCCAAGGCGGCGGCGTGGAGCCTGACCAACGGCGTCCGACTCGAGCTCACCGGCCAGGGCACGCAGGTGACCGGGGTGGTGCTCGGGGCGGCCGACACCGACATGATGGCCGGCTACACCGGGCCGATGAGCGACCCGGCCGACGTCGTCCGGGCAGCGCTCGACGGCGTGCAGGCCGGCGACTGGGAGGTGCTGGTCGACGACTGGAGCCGGCACGTCAAGGCAGCGCTCGCCTCCGACCCGCGCGAGTTCTACCGCCAGCCCGCGGTCTGAGGGACGGCGCCCTCCCGGCGGACCGCCGGGAGGGCACCTGCTCGACTAGCGGACGCCGACGAGGTCGACGACGAAGACGAGGGTGGCGCCTGGCTTGATGACGCCACCGGCGCCCCGGTCGCCGTAGGCCTTGTGCGGGGGGATGGTCAGCCGGCGGCGGCCGCCGACCTTCATGCCCTGCATGCCCTCGTCCCAGCCCTGGATGACCATGCCGACGCCCAGGCGGAACTCCAGCGGGTCGCCGCGGTCCCAGGAGGCGTCGAACTGCTCGCCGCCGTCGTGGGTGACGCCGACGTAGTGGGCGCTCACCAGGCTGCCGGCGGTGGCCTCCGGGCCGTCGCCGACGACGAGGTCCTCGATCACCAGGTCGTCGGGGGCCGGACCGGTGGGCGGCTCGACGTCGGGGCGGGTCAGTTCTGCCACGGGGTCTCCTCGGGGTTCGGCGCCGGGTCGTCCCGGCGGGGACTGCCCCCATCCAACCCGTGACCCACCCGGTTCCGCAGGCCGGGCCGACCGCCTCGACCACCCGGCCCCAGCCGCTGGCAGGTAGTTTGCCCACGGTGGCTGGCTACGCACGCTCGGCTGCCGTTCCAGGGCGCGCGGCGCTCCCGGTCGTGCCGGCAGAGCTCAGGAGGGTGCACGGTGACCCCTGACCCCTCGTCCGGCGCGGTGGACGACCTCTTCACCGGCGGCGGCGAGGCCGGCCGGCTGATGTCCGCCCTGGACTGGTCGGCCACCCCGGTGGGCGCCGTCAGCTCCTGGTCGGCGGGCCTGCGCTACGCGGTGCGCACCGTCCTCGCCTCCCGCTACCCGATGGTGCTGACCTGGGGGCCGGAGTACACGCAGTTCTACAACGACGCCTACGCGCCGTTCATCGGTGCCAAGCACCCGGCGATCGGCGAGGACATCCGGGTCACCCTCGCCGAGGGCTGGGCCGCGCTCGCCGGTCCGGTCGACCACGCGATCGCCACCCGCGAGGCCTCCTGGCTGCCCCGGCTGCCGCTGCTGCTCGAGCGCGCCGGCTACCGCGAGGAGACCTACTTCACCGTCTCGCACGCACCGGCCTTCGAGGACGACGGTTCGGTCGGCGGCATGCTCGGGGTGTGCACGGAGGTCACCGGTGAGGTGCTCGGGGAGCGCCGGCAGCGCCTGCTGCACGACCTGTCGACCACCGGCGCCTCCCTGGCCGACGAGGAGCAGCTCCTCGTCGCGCTGAGCGCCACCCTGGGCAGCGACCCGCTGGACCTGCCGTTCGCCGCGGTCTACCGCTACACCGACGCGGGCCTCCAGCGCGCCGCGGTGATCGGCTGCCCACCGGAGCTGCTGCCGGCGGAGCCGACCGGCCCGGGCGCGCTCCCCGGGCCGGTCGCCGAGCTCGGCCTGCGCGGTGGTGCCTGGTCCGACCCGGTCACCACCGCCCTGGTGCTGCCGCTGACCGCGCCGGGCGGTGACCTCGTCGGGGAGCTCGTCGCCGGGGTGAGCCCCAACCTCGCGCTGGACGGGGAGTACCGCACCTTCCTGGAGCTGGCCGCCGGCCAGGTGGCCACCGCGCTGGGCAACGCCCGGGCCTTCGAGGCCGAGCGGCGGCGGGCGGAGGCGCTGGCCGAGCTGGACCGGGCCAAGACCGCCTTCTTCTCCGACGTCAGCCACGAGCTGCGCACCCCGCTGACCCTGCTGCTGGGCCCGATCAGCGACGTCCTGGCCGACCCGGGCGCCGCGCTGCCGGAGAGCGCCCGCGACCAGCTGGCCCTCGCCCTGCGGAACGGGCAGCGGCTGCAGCGCCTGGTCAACGACCTGATGGACGTCGCGGCCATCGAGGCCGGCCGCGCCGCCGCGGTCCGGGTGGAGACCGACGTCGCGGCGTTCACCGCCGAGCTCGCCGGGGTGCTGCGCGCGGCCGCCGAGCGGGCCGGCCTGGAGCTCTCCGTCGACTGCCCCCCGCTGCCGCGCCCGGCCTTCGTCGACCCGCGGATGTGGGAGAAGGTGGTGCTCAACCTGCTCTCCAACGCGGTGAAGTACACCTTCGTCGGCAGCATCGCGGTCAGCCTGCGGGCGGCGGGCGACCAGATGGTGCTCACCGTCCGCGACACCGGCATCGGCATCCCCGCCGCGGAGCTGCCGTTGGTCTTCGACCGCTTCCACCGGGTGCAGGGCTCGGCGGCGCGGACCCGGGAGGGCACCGGCATCGGCCTGGCGCTGGTCCGCGAGCTGGTGGCCCTGCACGGCGGCTCGGTCAGCGTGGCCAGCGAGCCCGGCGTGGGCAGCACGTTCACCGTCACCGTGCCCTTCGGCTCCCCCGACGCCGCGCCGGACGGCGACACCCCGCCGGCCCCCTCCGAGGCCGCCCGCGGCACCGCGGCCGGCTGGGAGCAGGACGTCGCGGTCCTGCCGGACCCGGTCGCACCGCCGGGCGCGACGGCGACGGTGCTGGTCGTCGACGACAACGCCGACATGCGCAGCTACCTGATCCGCCTGCTCTCCCCGATCTGGGCGGTGCGCACCTGCGCCGACGGCGAGGAGGCGCTGCGCAGCGTCGCCGAGCACCGGCCGGACGTGGTGGTCACCGACGTGATGATGCCGCGGGTCGACGGGTTCGAGCTCCTCCGCCGGTTGAAGGCCGACCCGGACACCCGGTCGATCCCGGTGATCATGCTGACCGCCCGGGCCGGGCAGGAGGCCGCGGTGGAGGGCCTGGCCGCCGGCGCCGACGACCACCTCGCCAAGCCGTTCCAGGGTGCCGAGCTGGTGCACCGGGTCCGGGTCGCGGTGGAGCGCGCCGGCCGCAGCCGCCCGGCGCCGCCCCCGGCGGCCGCGACCGCGTCCCCCGCCCCGGACGTGCGGTCGCTGGTCCCGGCCAGCCGCCGGCCCGCCGTGCACGTCCCGACCCCTCCGCCGCCCCCGGCCGCCGACGGCGTCTCCCGGGAGCGCTGGCGGTTCGCCTCCGTGCCGCAGTCGATCGCCGGGCTGCGCCGGGCGCTGCGCCGGTTCCTCGCCGCGGCGGAGCTCGACGAGGACCAGGCCTACGACCTGACGCTCGCCGCCTGCGAGGCCGCGACCAACGCGATCGAGCACGCCCAGGACCCGAGCGAGCCCTTCTTCGACGTCACCGCCGAGGCCGGTGCGGACGCGGTGGTCATCACCGTGCGCGACTACGGGCAGTGGCGCGAGCGGGTCCCGAGCATGGACCGCGGTCGCGGCGGGATGCTGATGAGCGCCCTCGCCGACATCACCGCCACACCCGGCCCCGAGGGCACCACCGTCGTCATCCGCGCGCCCCGCGCCGGCGACGGCCGCGCCTCCGCCTAGCTCCCCACGCACCGCCCCGGGCCGCCGGTACCCGCGCGCGGGTCCGGCCGCTGCGCTCCCACCCACCACACGGCGCCCTGCTCCCGGGGTGCTCGTCGGTGTGCGCTCCGGAAGCGCGCCGTCCGGCATTGACATCGCGAGATGTGACCCCGATAACATGTACGGCAACAGCACGGTTGTACGGATAACGAACACCGTCCTCCTGGCACCCGCCTCGGGACGTCGCCGTCGAGCCACCGGGAGGGCAGCGTGAGCGCTCCGCAGCACCGCCCGGGCCCCGCGCGCGACGGCCGTTCCGGCGCCGCGGACCACCCCGTGCCCGATGAGCCCCTCCCCTGCCCCGCGTCCACCGCCTCACGAGGAGACCGTCCATGAGCAGTCGCCGCACCTCACCCCGTTCCCCGGTGCGCGCCGCCCGCGCACCCCTCGCCCTCGGCCTCGCCGCACTGCTCCTGGCCGCCTGCGGCGGGAGCGACGCCGAGGGGTCCGCCGCCGGATCCGGCTCCGGCGGCGACGGCGGCGGCGGCGGCGTCGAGCAGGTGACGTTCCTGAACATCCTGCCGCTGGCCAGCCTCTCCTTCGCCCCGGAGCTCGTCGCCACCGAGTGCGGCTACTTCGAGGACCAGGGCCTGGAGGTCAGCTTCGAGACCACCCAGGGCTCCGCCCAGGCGATCCAGACGGTGCTCGCCGGGTCGGCGCTGATCACCCGGGTCGGTGACCTGGAGACCCAGCTGGCCGTCGCTGAGCGCGGCGCACCGCTGGTCGCCGTCGGGCAGCCCACCAAGCAGGGCACCATCCGCTTCATCTCCGCCGAGAGCGACCCGCTGGAGACCGCCGAGGACCTCGAGGGCCGGCTGATGGGCACCCCGTCGGAGGGCGGCACCAGCCAGATCCTGCTCGAGCTGGTCGCGGCCTCGGCCGGGATCGCGCCGGAGGACGTCCCGACCCAGGTGGTCGGGCTGGCCCCGGGTGTGTTCGACCTCGTCTCCTCCGGCCGGATCGGGGGCTACATCGTCTCGCTGGACACCGCCGTGCAGCTGGAGCAGCAACAGCCCGACGCGGTCGTCTACGCCCCGAACGACGCCATCTCCAGCGGCGGCCAGGTCTACGTGACCTCGCAGGAGCAGAGCGAGGACCCGGCGAAGCAGGAGCAGCTGCGCCGGTACCTCGCGGCGATCGACGAGACGCTGCAGTTCATCATCGAGGACGAGGCGAACGGCTTCGCCGAGACGTTCGAGTGCCTCTCGGCCTACGACATCCCTGCGCTGGGCACCCCCGAGGTGGCCCGGGAGAGCATGTCGACCTACGTCGAGTCCTGGACGGCAGCCGGCGAGGACGAACTCGGCGCGGTCGTGGCCGACCAGTGGGAGGCCGTCTACCAGGAGATGGTGGACGGCGGGTTCATCCAGGACGACGGCCTGGACCCCTCCGAGTGGTTCACCAACGAGTTCCTCCCCGGGGGCAACTGATGCGGCTGCCCGGCACCACGCCCCCGCCCGGCGCCACGGCCGACGTCCCGCCCGAGACCGCTCCGGGCACCAACGCCGGGGTGACCCACCACCCCGCGACCGACCCGCGGACCACCGGGTCGAGGTCGACCCCGACCCCGCCGCCCGGCGCACCCGAACGGGGCTCCGGGGCCCCGGAGCCCACCGCGGCGCCGGTGGGGGGTGGAGCGCCCCCGCAGTTGCGGCTGACCAACGTGGACAAGACCTACCAGGCCCGGCAGGGCGAGGTGCACGCGCTCAGCAACGTGAACCTGACCATCGCCCGGGGTGAGTTCATCTCCCTGGTCGGCCGCTCCGGCTGCGGGAAGACCACCCTGCTGCGGATCCTGTCCGGGCTGCTGCCGCCCACCTCCGGCGAGGTCGAGGCCGACGGGGCGCCGATCTGGCGCGGCAGCAAGCGCAACGACGAGGCCTTCAAGCAGTTCGGCCTGGTCTTCCAGGACGCCAACCTGTTCCCCTGGTACACGGTGGCGGAGAACATCTCCCTGCCGCTGAAGCTGCGGGGCATGGGGAAGAAGGCGCGGCTGGCCCGGGCCAGCGAGCTCGCCGAGCTCGTCGGCCTGCCCGGCTTCGAGAAGGCCTACCCCCGGGAGCTCTCCGGCGGCATGCGACAGCGCGCCGCGATCGCCCGGGCGCTGAGCTACGACCCGACGATCCTGCTGATGGACGAGCCCTTCGGCGCCCTGGACGCGCTGACCCGGGACAAGATGAACCTGGAGCTGCAGAACATCCACGCCCAGGCCGGCGCGACCGTGGTCTTCGTGACCCACTCGATCCCCGAGGCGGTGTTCCTCGCCGACCGCGTGGTGCTGCTCTCCCCTCGGCCCGGGCGGATCCGCTCCATCACCCCCGTCGGCCTGGCCCGTCCCCGCTCTCTGGAGACCGAGACGTCCACCGAGTTCCAGGACGTCGTCCGCACGCTGCGCACCGAGCTGGACGAGGAGGACTGATGACCGCAGTCGAGAACGGCGTACGCAACGACACGACCACGAGCGGGCGACGCGCGGGGTCCGGCGACCGCGAGAAGCTCATGAAGGCCCTGCCCTGGATCAGCACCCCGATCATGCTGATCCTGCTCATCGGCAGCTGGCAGTTCGCCGTCAGCGTCGTCGGGGTCTCCGAGTTCATCCTGCCCGCGCCGCTGGCCGTCTGGAACTCCCTGGTCGACCTGCTGTCCAGCAGCGCGGTCTACCGCGACATCTGGATCACCCTGGCCGAGGTCCTCATCGGCTTCGGCATCGCCCTGGTCGTCGGCATGGCCGTCGGCGCCGTCCTCGGCCGCGTCCTGTGGCTGGAGAGGGCCGTCCAGCCGGCGCTGGTCGCGCTGCAGGTCGTGCCGAAGGTCGCCTTCATCCCGATCTTCGTCATCTGGTTCGGCTTCGGCATGACCTCCAAGATCATCATGGCTGCGATCCTGGCGTTCTTCCCGATCATGCTCAACGTGATGCTCGGCGTCCGCTCCGTGGACCGCGGTCACCGCGACGTCATGCGCGGCCTCGGCGCCAGCCGCTGGGCCACCTTCAAGAGCCTGGAGCTGCCCAGCACGCTGCCCTACGTCTTCGCGGGGGCAGAGGTCGGCATCGTCTTCGCCGTCATCGGCGCCATCGTCGGTGAGTACCTCGGGGGCAGCGAGGGGCTGGGCCACCTGGTGGTCTCCAGCCTCAACGCGCTCAACGCCCCCCAGCTGTTCGCCGTCATCGTCCTGCTCGCCCTGATGGGCTCGCTGCTCTACCTCGCCGTCACCACCACCAAGCGGCTGGTCATCCCCTGGCACGACTCGGTGGCCAAGCAGTGACCGGTGCTCCGCTGCGCAGCAACCTCCAGGTGGGCAGCTCGCGCTGGGCTGTCCGCCGGGCGCAGTGGCGGGCGCTGGGCATCTCCGACGAGGACATGACGAAGCCCAAGATCGCCATCGTCAACTCCTCGTCGAAGCTGGCCATCTGCTTCAGCCACCTCGACGACGTCGTCGGGCCGATGGAGGAGGCCATCCGGGGCGCCGGCGGGCTCCCGTTCGAGGTGCGCACCGCGGCCCCGAGCGACTTCATCACCAGCGCCGGGCGCGACGGGCGCTACATCCTGCCCAGCCGCGACCTGATCGTGAACGACATCGAGGTGGCCGTCGAGGGCGCCCAGCTCGACGGCATGGTCTGCCTCGCCTCCTGCGACAAGACCGCGCCCGGGCAGGTGATGGCCGCCGCCCGGCTGGACATCCCGACGATCATCGTCGGCTGCGGCTACCAGCCCAGCGGGCGGTACGACGGGGAGCACGTCGACATCGAGGAGGTGTTCCTCGCCGCAGGGCACGTCGCGGCCGGCCGGATGACCCTGGACCACCTCACCGGGATGAGCGAGAACGCCATCCGCGGCCCCGGTGTCTGCGCCGGCATGGGCACGGCGAACTCCATGCACATGGCGTGCGAGGCGCTCGGCATCGCGCTGCCCGGCACCACCCCGGTGCTCGCCAACAGCCCGGCGATGTGGGACGGCGTGCGCCGGGCCGGGGCCCGGATCGTCGAGCTGGTCACCGAGGGGCTCCGGCCCCGGGAGGTGCTCACCCCGGCGGCCTTCGCCAACGCGGTGACCGTGATGCTGGCGACCAGCGCGTCGGTCAACAGCATCAAGCACCTGCAGGCGATCGCGCACGAGGCCGGCTGCGACGTCGACGTGCCCGGGCTGTTCGCCGAGCTGGCCGACCGGGTGCCGCTGCTGTGCTCGGTGCGGCCCAACGGGCCTGACTCCATCGAGGACCTCGAGGCGGCCGGGGGCACCCGGGCGGTGATGCGCCAGCTCGGGGACCTGCTCGACCTCTCGGCCCGCACCGTCGCCGGGGGCACCCTCGGCGACGCGCTGGCCGGGGTCACCGTGACCGACCCCGAGGTCGTCCGGCCGGTGGACCGGCCCTTCGGGGACCGGCCGAGCATCGTGATCGTGCACGGCTCGCTGGCCCCCGGTGGAGCCGTGGTCAAGCGGCCGGTGCACGACACCGGCGAGCAGGTCTTCCGCGGCACCGCGCTCTGCTACGGCACCCGGGACGAGGCCCTGGCCGGGCTGTCCGCCGGGGAGATCCGGCCCGGGCACGTGGTCGTGCTCGGCGGGCTCGGCCCGGTCGGCGGCCCCGGCATGGCCCTGGGGTCGGCGCTGGTCTTCGCCCTGGACGGCGCCGGGCTCGGCGACAGCGTCGCGCTGGTCACCGACGGCCAGATGTCCGGCCTGGTCAACACCGGCACCGTGGTCGGGGAGGTCTCCCCGGAGGCCGCCGTCGGCGGGCCGCTGGCCCTGGTGGAGGACGGCGACCCGATCGTCATCGACCTGGTGCACCGCCGCGTCGACCTGGAGGTGCCCGCCGACGAGCTGACCCGCCGGTCCGCGGCCTGGGCCGACCGCAACCAGGTGCAGCCGGACACCGGCTGGCTGTCCATCTACCGCCAGCTCGTCTCCCCGGTCGCCGCCGGCGCCGTGCTGACCCCACCCCCGCGCCCCCGAGAGACGAGCACCCCGTGAGCGCACCACCCACCTGGCTGGACGAGCCCAGCCGCCGCACCCCGGTGCTCGGCGCCTACGAGGTCGTCGTCGTCGGTGGCGGCCCGGCCGGGGTGACCGCGGCGGCCGCCGCGGCCCGCGCCGGCCGCTCCACCGTGCTCGTGGAGCGGTACGGCTACGCCGGCGGCGCGGGCAGCGGCGGTGGACTGAGCACGTTCTGCGGGCTGCACGCCAACGTGCACGGCGAGCACAAGCAGGTGGTGCACGGACTGGCCGACGAGGTGCTCGAGCGGGTCGACCGGCTGGGCGGGCTGAACCCGCCGCACCTGAGCTTCGCCGACCGGATCCTGGCGCAGGCCTACGACATCTCCGCCTACAAGATCGCGTTGGACGACGTCCTGGTGGAGTCCGGCGTCGACGTGCTCTTCCACGCCCTCGGCGTCGGGGTGCTGATGAGCGACGAGCACACCGTCGGTGCCCTGCTGGTCGAGTCGAAGTCCGGCCGCGGCGCGATCACCGGCGAGGTGTTCATCGACTGCTCCGGCGACGGCGACGTCGCCGCCTGGGCCGGGGCGCCGTACGAGAAGACCGACCCGGCGCACGGCATGCTCTACCCCTCGCTGATGTTCCGGGTGAACGGCGTGGACGCCGACGCCGCGGTGGCCGCCCAGCGGCAGATCCCCGGGCTGATGGAGGAGGCCGAGCAGGCCGGTCGCTACCGGTTCCCCCGCAAGCGCCCGATCGTCCGGCCGCAGCGCAACCCGCTCGAGTGGCGGGCCAACCTGACCCAGCTGAGCAACGTCGACGGCAGCGCGATCGACGGCACCGACCTGCGTCAGCTCTCCCGCGGCGAGCTCCAGGGCCGCCGGCAGGTGCGCGACGTCTTCCCGTTCTTCCAGGAGTCGGTGCCCGGCTTCGCGGAGTCCTACGTCGTCGACATCGCGCCGTCGATCGGCATCCGGGAGACCCGCCGGATCATCGGTGCCTACCAGCTGTCCGAGGACGACATCCTCGACTGCGCCGACTTCCCCGACTCCATCGGCGTGAACGGCTGGCCGGTCGAGGCGCACGTCGCCGGCGACGTGGACATCCGCTGGCAGCGCGGCGAGGACAACCGCGGCTACAACCAGCTGCCCTTCCGGATGCTGGTGCCGCAGGTGCTCACCAACACCTACGTCGCCGGGCGCTGCGCGTCGATGACCCACGAGGGGCAGTCCAGCGCCCGGGTCACCGGCCCCTGCTTCGCCATGGGCCAGGCCGTCGGCGTGGCCGCCGACCTCGCCCTCGGCGCGGGCGTCGCCGCCGGCGACGTCGACGTCGCCGAGCTGCAGCGGCGGCTGGAGAAGGACGGCGCGTGGCTCGGGCAGGAGGAGGGCGCATGAGGCTGGCCCCCGACGAGCAGGCGATGCTCGACGGCGAGCAGGGCGAGGCGGTCGCGGCCGCGATGGACCTGCTGGTCCGGTACGGCGAGGTGCTCGGCGCCGAACGGCTGGTCGACACCGACAACGTGTGCGGCGCCAACCTCTTCGGCTCCCGGCACACCATGGTCTGCGGATCGCCCGGGCCGGACGCCGCGTTCGCCGAGCACAGCCTGGACGCCCCGGCCCCGCTGCCGATCCCGGCGGTGCGGGCGCAGAGCTACCAGCTCATCGGCCCGATGGACACCCGGAACTGGGAGCTGCAGGGCGTCTCCCCCGAGGAGCGGGACGTGGTGGTGGCCAGCGAGGCCTACAGCGCCGAGCACGGCATCCACCTGATGAACACCTGCACGCCCTACCAGGTGGGCAACGTGCCGGTGAAGGGCGAGCACTGCGCCTGGATGGAGTCCTCGGCGGTGGTCTACGTCAACTCCGTGCTCGGGGCGCGCACCAACGTGGAGGGCCGGGAGAGCACCGGCGCCGCCATGCTCACCGGCAAGATCCCCTACTGGGGCTACCACCTCCCGGAGAACCGGTTCGGCAGCCACCTGGTCGACGTCGGCGTCCCCGTCGTCGACACGCTGGACTGGGGCCTGCTCGGCTACTGGATCGGCGAGCAGGTCGCCGAGGGCGTGCCCGTGCTCGACGGGATCACCGCGACCCCGGACCTGGTGAAGCTCAAGCACTTCGGCGCGGCCGCGGCGTCCTCCGGCGGGGTCGAGCTCTACCACGTGCCCGGCATCACGGCCGAGGCGCGCACCGTCGAGGAGGCGTTCGACGGCGCCCTGCCCGCCGAGCGGCTGCCCTACGGGCCGGCGGAGCGGCAGCAGACCTACGAGCACCTCAATTCCACCGGCCGGGACACCTCCGTGGACCTGGTGATGATCGGCTGCCCGCACGCCACGCTCGGCCAGATCCGCGACGTGGTCCGGCTGCTGGAGGGCCGCCGGGTGCACGCGGAGAGCGAGCTGTGGGTGTTCACCCCGCGGGCGCTGCGCGAGGTGGCCGAGCAGAACGGCTACGCGCGGGCGCTCGAGGCCGCCGGCGCCCGGCTGATGAGCGACACCTGCCCGGCGATCGGCCAGTTCCTCCCCGCCGGCACCCGGGTGATCGCCACCGACTCGGCCAAGCAGGTGCACTACCTGCCGGCGATCATGGACGTGCAGGGCTGGTTCGGCACGCTGCGCGACTGCGTCGACGCCGCCGTCACCGGCACCTGGCAGGGGGCCCTGCGATGAGCGCGGTCACCCTGCGCGGCCGGGGGCTGGTGGGCGGGGTCGCGGAGGGTGAGGCGCTGGTCACCACCGAGGCGCTGTCCGGCTGGGGCGGGGTCGAGCCCCGCCGCGGCCGGGTCATCGAGCTGCGGCACGAGCTGGTGGGGCAGTCCTTCGCCGGCAAGGTGCTGGTCTTCCCCGGCGCCAAGGGCTCCTCGGGCTGGTCGGGCATGTTCCACATGTCCCGGCTGATGGGCACCGCGCCCGCGGCGATGGTGTTCACCACCATGAACACCAAGATCGCGCTGGGCGTGGTGGTCACCCGGGTACCCGCGCTCACCGACCTCGACGGCGACCCGCTCACCACGGTGCGCACCGGCGACTGGGTGCGGGTGGACGCCGACCGCGGTGAGCTGACCGTCCTGCGGGCCACCGGGTAGCGTCCCGGAACAGGTTCGGGCGACAGACCGACCCACCCGCCGTGGCGGTGCGGACGTTCAGCCGCGCGGGGCGGCACCACGGCGCAGGATCGGGGACGGGATCGGGATGGACGGCGCAGCGGAGGACACGGCGGACGGCGCCGTGGACCAGGTCGCCCCGGAGGCCCCGCGGGGCGACTGGTTCGTGCAGTCGCTGGAGCGCGGCTTCTCCGTCATCAAGGCGTTCTCCGCCGACGAGCCGGAGCTGACCCTCAGCGACATCGCCCGCCGCACCGGGATGACCCGCGCCGCCGCGCGGCGGTTCCTGCTCACCCTGGTCGACCTGGACTACGTGGCCGTCGACGACCGCCGCTTCCGGCTGCGCCCCCGGGTGCTGGAGCTCGGGTTCACCTACCTGTCCATGCTGCGGCTGCCCGAGCTGGCGATGCCCTACCTGAGCGAGCTCTCCCGAGGGATCCAGGAGACCACCAGCATGGCGGTGCTCGACGGGCCCGACGTCGTCTACGTCGCCCGGGTGGGCGGCCGCCGGGTGATGGCCAGCGGCATCACCGTGGGCAGCCGGCTGCCCGCCTACGCCACGTCGCACGGCCGGGTGCTGCTCGCCAGCCTCCCCGACGACCAGCTGGACACCTACCTGGCCGGCACCGAGCTGACCCCCCGCACCGCCCGGACGATCACCGACCCGGTGGTGCTGCGGGAGCGGGTCCTGGCCACCCGCGAACAGGGCTGGGCGCTGCTGGACCAGGAGCTGGAGGAGGGCGTCACCTCGTTGGCCATGCCGGTGCACGGCGCGACCGGCGACGTGGTGGCCTCGATCAACATCGGGGCGCACTCCAGCCGGCACACCCCCGAGCAGCTGGCGGCGGTCGCCCTCCCCCTGCTGACCGATGCGGTGCAGCAGCTGGAGCGGGACATGCAGCTGGCCGGGGTCCGGACGGCGGGCCACCCGCTGCTCTGAGCCCGCGGCCCGGCACAGGCCCCGGCTCAGGTCCCCAGCGTCGCACCCCGGCTGACCGGCTGCACCGAGCGGGCGTACACCGACAGCCAGCTGCAGCCTGTGGGCACGGCGGCCGGCGCCCACCGCTCGCGCCGGGCCGCCAGCTCCTCGGGCGGCACCTCGAGGTCGACGGTGCGGGCCTCGACGTCGACGCTGATCACGTCGCCGTCCTCGACCAGCCCCAGCGGCCCGCCGAGCGCGCCCTCCGGAGCCACCTCGGCGACCACCAGCCCCTTGTTGACCAGCCCGGACATCTGCCCGTCGGTGACCACGACCACCTCGTTCCCGAGCCCGGCGCCGTCCAGGGCGAAGACGAACGCCGAGGTGAAGGCCATCCCGGGCGAGCCGCGCAGCCCGAGCCCGCTGAGCACGAGCACCTCTCCGGCGTGCACCTCGCCGCCCCGGATGGCGGCGATCCCCTCCTCGCGGGAGCGGAACACCCGCGCCGGGCCGCGGAACACCTTGATCCCGTCGTCGGCCACGGTCCGCTTGACCACCGCGCCGTCCGGCGCGAGCGACCCGCGGACGATCATGACCCCGGGGTGGCGGGCCAGCGGGTCGTCGACCGGGCGGATGACGTCGGAGTCGGGCTCCGCGGCGCCGCCGAGCACCTCCCCCAGCGTCGCGCCGGTCACGGTGCGCTGGTCCAGGTCGAGGAAGGGCCGCAGCTGGTGCAGCAGCGCCTGGGCCCCGCCGGCCGCCTCGAACTCGTCGATCCGCCGGTCGCCGTTGGGCTTGACCGCCGACAGCAGCGGCACCTGCCCGGCGAGCTCCTCGAACAGGGCGATCACGTCGACGTCGCAGCCAGCCTCCACCGCGACGGCCTGCAGGTGCTTGACGCAGTTCACCGACCCGCTCACCGCGAGCACGGCGGCCACCGCGTTGCGGAAGGCGCCCGGGGTCAGGATGGTGCGCGGCCGCAGGTCCTCGGTGACCATCGCCACGATCCGCGCGCCGGCGGCGGCCACCGTGTCCCACATCCGCGGGCTGTTGGCCAGCACCGGGGTGCTGCCGGGCAGCGCCATGCCCAGCGCCTCGGTGGCGATGTGCATCGAGTTGGCAGTGCCCATCCCGGCGCAGACGCCCGGCCCGGTGACGGCGTTGCCGGCCATCTCCGCGAGGTCCTCGACCGTCATCCGCCCGGTGGCCACGTGCCCGGCGTAGAGGAAGACGTCCTCGAAGTCGACGTGCTCGCCGCGGAACAGCCCGCTGGGCTGGTAGCCGCAGGCCACGACGATCGTCGGGACGTCCAGCCGGCCGGCCGCCATCAGCTGCCCGGGGGTGGTCTTGTCGCAGGAGGCGAGGGTGACCATGCCGTCGAGCAGGGCCCCCTCGACCGCCACCTCGATGTCGCTGGCGATCAGGTCGCGGGTGGGGAGGATGTACTGCCCGGCGGCCCCGGCGCTGGTGATCGCGTCGCTGGACGCGGCGGTGCGGACCTCGAAGGGCACGCCCCCGGCCGCCCGGATCGCCTCCTTCAGCGGCCCGACGATGCCGTCGAGGTGGCTGAAGCAGCTGGCCAGCCCGGAGGAGCTGTTGACGATCGCGATCTTGGGCTTGGCCATGTCCTCGGCGGGGATGCCCAGCGCGGTCCACTGGGCCAGCCGCATCGCCCACCGCGTGGTGCCCGGCTCGAAGTCGCTGCGCAGCCCGGTCACGCCGGCTCCCCGCCCAGGAAGGCGCCGTCCCGGACCAGCTGCCGCTGGAGCTGGTCGACCGCGACGTCCCCGACGGCGACCCCGGCGCCGAGGGCTAGGCCGGCAGCGGTGCCGGCGGCCTGGCCCATCGCGAAGCACGGCCCGGTGACCCGCGCGGAGGACTGCCCGAACCGGGTCATCGAGGCGCACCGCCCGGCGACGAGCAGGTTGTCCACCCGCTGCGGCACGAGCATCCGGTAGGGGAGCTGGTTGTACCCGCGGGGGTCCTCGCCGCGGTGCCAGCGGAACTCGACCGTGCCGGCCACGTGCGCCTCGACCGGCCAGCCGTTCACCCCGATCGAGTCGGGGAAGTCGGCGCAGTCGAGCACGTCGTCCTCGGTCAGCAGGTGCTTCCCCAGCACCCGCCGTGTCTCCCGGATCCCGATCTGCGGGGCGATGTCGACGATGTAGGAGTCGGTGAAGCCCGGGGTGTTGTCCCTGATGAAGGTGAAGGCGTCGAGCACCTGCTGCCGGCCCTGCAGCTCTCCGTGGCTGAGCTGCTCGACGTCGGTGCCGTCGACCGCGCTGCCGTCGGGGTTGCTCAGCTGGGTCAGGTTGGCCCGCCACTCCAGCGGGTTGCGCTGCGGGCGGACGATCGGCTTCTTGCGGGGGAAGCGGTGGGTGCCGGCCTGCTCGGCGGCGTCCATCAGGCGCTCGACGGTGCGCCACGGCTTCTCCCCCGCCGCCGCGGCGTCGACACCGTTGATCCGGAACATCAGCGAGGGGTAGAGCAGCCCGGGCGACTTCTCGAAGGGCACGCCGGCCCAGGCCGACACGTCGGCGTCGCCGGAGGCGTCGACGAACACCCGGCCCCGCACGGCGTGCCGGCCGGACTTGGACTCGACCAGGACGGCCTCGACGGTGTCCGCGTCGCGCATGACGACCCCGACGGCCATCGCGTGGAACAGGATCCGGGCCCCGGAGCCGACGACCAGCTCGTCGGCGGCGATCTTGTAGCTGGAGATGTCGAACGCCTGCGCCAGGATGCCGTCGTTGATGGTCAGGTGCGGCTCGGAGAGCCCGTCCATCTTCGCCAGCCGTTCGAGCAGCTCGTCGGCCAGCCCGTGGACGACGCGCCGGTGCTCGCCGTGCACCTTGGCGTGCAGGCCGCAGAAGGTGCTCAGCCCGCCCGCCGTGCCGGCGCCACCGAGGAAGCCGTAGCGCTCCAGCAGCAGGGTGGAACGGCCGGCGCGGGCGGCCGCGGCGGCGGCCATCAGCCCGGCCGGCCCGCCGCCGATGACGACGACGTCGAACTCGCCGAGGACCGGGGTGCGGCGGGCGGGCTCCCCGATCGTGTCCGCCCCGCGCTCGTCCGACGTGCTCACCGGCGTGCCTCCTCGATCTGAGCTGGTCGCGGCCCGGCGGAGGCCCCGCCGGTCAGCCGCCGTGCGGTCTGCGAGGCCCAGGAGCGGTCGACCTTCCCGGACGGCGTGCGCTGTACCGTCTCGACGAAGAGCACCGACCGGGGCCGCTTGTACCCGGCCAGCACGCTGCCGACGTGGTCGGCGAGCGTCCGCGCCGTCTCCTCGCCCGTCGGATCGGCGACGACGAGCGCGGTGACCCGGCTGCCCCACCGGTCGTCGGGCACCCCGAGGACGACGGCGTCGCGCACCAGCGGGTGGGCCAGCAGAGCCGCCTCCACCTCCTCGGCGAAGACCTTTTCGCCGCCGGTGTTGATCACCCCGGAGCCGCGGCCCAGCAGGGTGAGGGTGCCGTCGGCCTCGACCGTCGCGGCGTCCCCGGGCACCACGTACCGGACGCCGTCGATGACGCGGAACACCGATGCGGTCAGCTCCGGGGCGTCCAGGTAGCCCAGCGGCAGGGCACCGCAGGCGGCGAGCTCGCCGACCTCGCCCGAGCCCGGCACCACGTCGCGGCCGTCGGGCCTGATCACCCGGGCGTTCTCCGGCAGCGCGAACCGGGTGGTGACCGACTCCGGGTCGGGGCCGGCCAGCGCGATGCCGAAGGGGCCGCCCTCGGTGGCGGCGATGGTGTCCTGCAGGGTCATCCGGCCGGCCGCCAGCAGCCGGCGCTTGACCTCCGGGCTCCAGCGCACCCCGGAGCTGATCACCCGGCGCAGGGTGCCCAGGTCGTAGGGCCGGCCGGCAGCGGCAGCCCGGTCGAGCTCGGCGAGCAGCGGTACGGCGAAGGCGTCGCCGACGATCGCCAGCTCCTCCACCCCGTGCCGCTGGACGGCGCTCCACAGCTCCGCCGGGTCGAGCGAGGGAGCGGTGAGGGTGACGACGCATCCGCCGCGCAGCAGGTTGCCCAGGGCGGCGAAGAAGCCGGTGCCGTGCATCAGCGGCGACCCGGGGAGCACGACCGGTGCGGTGCCCTCCCGCACCGCCGCCACCGCGGCCGCCACGGCCTCGGCCCGGTCCTGCGGCACCGGGACGCCGGCCCGCTTGTACGCCGACGCGACGACGGCGCAGACCCCGGCGGAGTCCCAGACGACGGCCTTCGGCGCCCCGGTCGTGCCACCGGTGAGCAGCCAGACCTGGTCGTCCGGCGAGCGCTCGCCGCGGGGCAGCGGGGCCGCGCGCTGCACCTGCTCCCACGCGACGGCGCCGTCGGCCGGGGAACCGGCGCCGCACCACACCACGGTGCGGAGGGCGGGCAGCCGGGCGGCCACCTCGGCCAGCGGCACGGCCAGGTCGTCGTCCACCAGCACTGCCTCGGCGGCGACGTACTCGAGGACCTGGGCCAACTCCGCGGCGCGGTACCGGTAGTTGACGTTGACCGGCACCGCGCGCAGCTTGAGGGCGGCGAACACCCCGATCAGGTACTCCGGGGAGTTGTGCAGCCCGATGCCGACCCGGGCGCCGGGGCCGACCCCGGCCGCGGCCAGGTGGCCGGCCAACCGGGCCGCCTGCTCGTCGAACCCGGCCCAGGTGACCGCCCGCTCGCCGACGAACACGGCCACCCGCCCCGGGTCCAGCGCGCTGATCGCGTCGGCCACCGCCTCGAGCCGGGAGGCGACGTCGTCCCGACCGGCAGGCACCGGCCCGGTCACAGGTACCGCCGGACCAGGGTGGACGCCACGCAGACCGGTTCTGCCTGGCCGTCGGCGTCGAACACCAGGGTCAGCTCCACCTGCACCCCGCCCGGCACGACGTCGACCGCGTCGACCGTGGCGGTGCAGCGCACCCGGCCGTCGACCGGCATCGCGGCGGGGAAGCGCACCGAGTCGCAGCCGTAGTTGACCGCCAGGGTGAACCCGCGTGACTCCAGCAGCTCCGGCATGACCGCGGTGGTCAGCGAGAGCACCAGCAGGCCGGGCACCGTCGGCCCGGCCGGGCCGTCAGGCGGCCGGGTGCCGGTCGCGGCGCAGAACCGGTCGACGCGTTCGGCGGTGACGTCCACCCAGGAGCTGGTGCCGAGCGAGCGGCCGGCCAGGGCCCGGGTCCCCTCGACGCCGGTCACGACGGTGGCTGCGGGCATCGCCCCTCCTCAGCTGCCGGCCGGCGCGGCCGGCTGCACCCGGGCGACGGCCGGGCGTCCGCCGCGCGGGCCGAAGGTCTCCACCACCGCGGAGACCCCGGCGTTCGACGCCCCGGCCACCACCACGAGCACGGACTCCGGCGAGGCCAGGGCGTGGATGCCGTCGCGGTCCGGGTCGGGACCGGTGTCGACCTCGCCGTCCGGGTGGCCGGTCGGCACCCGCCAGCGGCTGACCTGGGAGACCGCGCCCTTGCCGACGGCGTCGAGTTCGGCGCGGGTGCGGAAGGAAGCCTGGTAGAGGAACTGCGAGATGTCCCGCTTGCTCCAGCCGTGCCCGGCCAGCAGCCGGGCGTGCTCGGGGCCGAGCACGATGCAGGCGCTGATGCCGGCGTGGATCAGGGCGCCGGTGCGGGACACGGTGCCGGCGATGTCGGTGAGCAGCTGCTCGGGCACCGAGGTGTGCCGGGCCTCGATGTGCACGGTGGAGCGCATCGTCATCGCCGTCACCGTGCTGTCACCGGGGGCGTGGCCCTCGTCGACGTGCAGCGGGGCCCAGGGGGACTCCTCCTCGTTCTCGGCGATGCAGCAGGTGTACTTCGCCGGAGTGCCCTGGGTGGCCTGGTCGAGCTCGTGCGGGCGGACGCCGAGCACGTTGAGCGCGGTGAGCCGCAGCGCCCGGCCGATGGTCGCGTTGGCCCGGAACCCGGGGCCGAACACGTTGCCCTTGCTGTTCAGCCCGAGCTGCTCGCGCACCGGTCCGTTGACCAGCAGCAGCGGCGCGGTGCCGGTGGTGCTCTGCCAGATGCCCTTGCGGACGTAGCCCTCCTCGCACAGGGCGTCCCAGCCGGCGAGCACGACCGGGAAGTACTCCGGCCGGCAGCCGGCCATCACCGCGTTGATGGCCGCGAGCCGGACGGTGATCGCCCGGTTGATCTGCGGCATCGCGAGCACCGTCTCGTCCGGGTCGCGGTCGACCGTGGCGAGGAACGCGTCGAGCTGCTCCTGGGTGCAGGGGACGACGGGCAGCCCGTCGGTCCAGCCCTTCTCGTAGCAGTGCTCGATCGCCTCCAGCGTCGTGGTCACTCCTCCACCCCCAGGATCTCCAGCACCTGCGGGAGCGCGGCGGTCACCCGTTCCCGGATCTGCTCGGCGGTCAGGCTGGCCACCGGATGGGGCAACGAGACGTACTCGTAGCCGGGGAAGCCGTAGCCGCTGGCCATGGCCGCCCCCGTGATGCGGAAGGCGTCGGTGCAGACGGAGACGGCAGGCACGCCCGCACGCTCCAGCAGGATCCCGTCGGCCACACTGGCCGCGCTGCAGGAGCCCTAGTCACCGATAGCGGTGATCGCGAAGTCGCACTCCTCGAGGATCCGCTGGGTCTGGGTCGGCTCGACCGGCGTGCCGAAGTAGGGCTTGGTGAACATGAGCACCTCGCCCACGCCGTGCCGCTCGCGCAACTGGTGGGCGAACTCCTCGAGCAGCGCCGCGCCGTTGGGCTTGCCGTTGTCCAGCAGCCCGAGGGTGGCGCCCCGCAGCGTGCGGGTGCGCGGCGCCAGGGCGGTGTCCTGGCCCTGTTCGCCGGCGCCGGTGGGGTCGAGGATCTCGTGCAGTTCCATCGCGGCTGTCCGTTCTCCCGGAGCGGGAACACTCGTGTGTTCGACATGCGAACGAAAGTGCTCTTCTCGCACAGGACGTTAGCCAGGTCACAGGACGGCGTCAACGGAGGCCGGCGCCCGGATCCGTCCGCCTGCACCGGCCCGAGCGGAGCACCCACCGGCAGCGTCAGACCCGGACGACGACCCCACGGCGGAGCAGCAGCGCACACACCGCCCAGATGACCGCGACCGACGCGGCAGCGTAGGACCAGGCCGAGGGCGTCGCCCCCACCAGACCGGTGACCCAGCGGTCGACGGCCGGTTGCACGGCGTCCCCCAGGGCTGCCCGGAAGACCAGTTCGGAGAAGACGAAGGCCACGATGGCGTTGGCGCCCAGCACCTCCGCCGGCCGCAGGGGGCGGCGCACACCCCGCTGGTCGGCCGACGGCACCTCGGGCCAGGGGGTCGGCGCGGCGTTCCCGGAGGTCTGGGAGGAGCGCGGCCGCTGGGGCGCGCCGCGGGTGGTCTGGTCGCTGCCGGTCCAGCAGCCCCTGGCAGCGCTGACGTTCGACGACGGCCCGACCCCGGAGTTCACCCCGCGGGTGCTCGCGGCGCTGGCCGCGGCCGGGGTCACCGCCACCTTCCTCGTGATGGGCCGCAACGCGGTCACCCACCCCCACCTGCTGCACGAGATCGCCGCCGCCGGGCACGAGATCGGCCACCACACCTGGAGCCACCTCGACCAGACCAGGATCACGCCGGCCCAGGTCCGCGAGGAGATCGTCCGCGGCAAGGAGGAGGTCGAGGCGCTCGTCCAGCAGCCGCTGGCCGCCTTCCGCCCCGCCCGGGGCAAGCTGACCGGCTACGGGCTCCGGGTCTGCGCGGAGCTCGGCCACGACGTGTGGATCTGGTCCTGCACCCGCGGCCCGGACGGCGTCGGCACCCGGGAGGTGGTCGCCGGCCACGTCGCCGGCACGGTCCGGGCCGGGGACGTGGTCTGCCTGCACGACGGGCTGGGCCGGGGGACCTTCCAGCCGGGCAGCTCCTTCGCTGCAGACCTGGCCGCGCGCCGCGAGGTCGAGGTCCGGGCGTTGCCGGAGGTGCTGCACCGGGTGGCCGACCGCGGGATCACGCTGACCACCGCGGGGCAGCTGCTCGCCGCCGCGGACCGGGAGGCCGCCGTCCGGACCCTGGCGGCCACCGGCGAGGTGGCCGGCGCCTGATCCGGGGACCGGCGACCGCGCGCCGGGTCAGTCGGCCCGGCAGGGCGGCAGCTCGGCGTGCCAGCTGGTCCGCTGCTCGAACCAGGCACCGGCGTCCAGCAGCAGGTCCTCGCCACCGACCGCGGCGGTCAGCTGCGCCCCGACCGGCAGGCCGGAGACGGGGTGCCGGCCCACCGGCAGCGCGAGCGTGGGGCCGGCGTGCAGCGACCACGGTGCGGTCAGCGTGCCCAGGCGGCGGGTCAGGGTGAGCACGTCCTCGGCGGCGACGGCCGTCGGGACGTCGGCCGGCAGGGTCGGCGTGAGCAGCACGTCGACCTGCCCCAGAACCTCCTCCAGCCCGCGCTGGAACTCCGCACGCACCTGCAGCGCCCCGGCCCGGTCGCCCTCGGAGACGCCCTCGCCCACCCGCAGCCGGGCGAGCGTGTCGGGCTGGAAGAGCTCCGGGGTGGCCAGCCGCTCGCGGTGCAGGTCGGCGATGCCGGAGTAGACGATCGTGTAGAGCACGTCCTGCGCGACGCTGATCCCCGGCACGGTCACCGGCACCAGCTCGGCGCCGCCGTCGGCGAACACGCCCGCGGCCGCCGCGACCACCTCGGCGACGCCGGGGTCCAGGTCGTCGAACCACGCCTCGGGGACGCCGATCCGCCGGGGCACGGCCGGGCGCAGGGCGCGCGCCGGCCGTCCGGCCAGGACGGCGAAGGCGCGGGCGACGAGCTCGACGGTGCGGGCCAGCGGTCCCACGGTGTCGACCAGCTCGCAGACGGGGAAGGTGCCGGCGTCCGGCACGACGGAGATCCCCGGCCGCAGTCCGGTCACCCCGCAGGCGGCGGCCGGCAGCCGCACCGAGCCGCCGGTGTCGGTGCCCAGCGCCAGATCGACCAGGCCGGCGGCGACCGCCGCCCCGGCGCCGCCGCTGGAGCCCCCGGGCAGCCGGTCCAGCGCCCAGGGGTTGCGGACCGGGCCGGCGGCGGAGTTCTGGCTGGTCAGCCCGACGGCGAACTCCGAGAGGTTCAGCTTGGCGACCATCTGCGCGCCGGCCGCGGCCAGCCGGGTGACGACGACGGCGTCGGCGTCGGGGACCCGGTCGGCGAAGTACGCCGAGCCGCAGGTGGTGGGCAGCCCGGCGGTGTCGATGTTGTCGGTCAGCCCGACCCGGACCCCGGCGAGCGGGCCGGCTGCCGCGTGCGGCAGCGGCGGGTCGATGCGGCGCAGCACGGCGTTGGTGGCCGCGCGCACCTCCTCCTCCCGCCGAGCGCGCTCGGCGGCGTCCGGGGGCCCCACCCTCAGTGCCCGGCCCGGAAGGGGGGCGGCAGCGGCGGGACGGCGGTCACGGACGGTGAGACTGCCACCTCCGGGCCCGCTCGTCAGCACGGACCGTCACGGTGAGTCGCCCTGGGCCGGGTGCGGGTCGTCGATCGAGGCCTCGTCGGCGAACAGCGGCGGCAGGAACCGCAGCATCAGCACCGACCACGTGGCGTGGGTGAGGATCGGCGCCTGGATGCCGCCGGTGACCCGCCGCTGGAGCGCGAACAGCAGGCCCATCGGCACCGAGGCGAGCACCAGGGCCGGGTTGCGGGTCGCGACGGTGGCCAGCGTGTAGACGGCGGAGGACTTCAGCACCGGGTGGTCGGCGCCGACCGCCGCGTACAGCGCCCCGCGGAAGAACACCTCCTCCGCGACGCCGTTGGCCAGCGTGGTGGTGAGCACCAGCGGCGGCGAGCCCTGCTGGGCGTAGCGCAGCACCCGGGTGATGGCGGCGTCGAGCGGCGGGATGCGCTTGGCCACCAGCGCCGCGCCGTAGAAGCACGCGAAGGCGGCCGTCCCGGCGACGAGCGGGGTGAGCAGCGGACGGCGCAGCGTGGCCTCCGGGGTCTGCACCCAGCCCAGGTGCAGCGGCCCCGAGGCGATGCCCCCGGCGACCCAGGTGCCCGCCACGCCCAGCGTCAGCGCGTAGAACGACGTCGAGTTCGGCTTCTGCGCCAGCGAGACCCCGAGCAGTCCGGCCCCGGCCAGCGAGACCCCGGCCGTCACCCGACGCCGGCGACGGAATGCCTCGTCGGACTCCCGGTGGTCGCGCGGCACCTTGTCCACCAGCCAGGACGGCGCCCGGGCCAGCAGCCGGGTCAACCGGGCGTCGGACCACAGCGACTGCCCCAGCCGCCGTTTGTCGCGGGTCATCCCACCCGCCCCGAGGCCCTCGCCGAACGGGCCTCCCGGCGTTCGCGGGCCCGTTCACCGAGCGCGGTGAGCACCGCCTCGTCGTAGGTCATCGGGTCGAACGGGACCACCCGGCGGATCGCGTCGTCCTGCACCACCACCTCGTTGCTCATCGAGCCGATCAGCGACCGGCCGGTCTGCACGTCGATGTCGGTGACCAGCGACAACCAGCGGGAGGAGAGCTTCGGGCTCAGCAGCGGCACCGGCACGACCAGCAGCCGACGGCCCTGGATCTCCGCGACCCGGGTGAGCATCTCCAGGTACTCGAGCACCTCGGGGCCGCCGACGTCGAACGCCCGCCCCTCGGCCGCCGGCGCCTCCAGCACACCGACCAGGTACCGGACGACGTCGGCGACGGCGATCGGCTGGGTCCGGGTGTGCACCCAGCGCGGGGTGATCATCGCCGGCAGGTGGGCGACGAGCTGGCGGGTCATCTCCCAGGAGACCCCGCCGTGGCCGATCACGATCCCGGCCCGCAGCACGGTCACCGGCACCCCCGTCTCGCCGAGCAGCCGCTCGACCTGGCGGCGGCTGCGCAGGTGGGGAGAGAGGTCGTCGGCGTCCTTGCCGAGCCCGCCGAGGTACACGATCCGGCGGAGGCCGGCGTCGGCCGCGGCCCGGGCGAAGGCACGGGCGGCCGCGGCGTCCTTCTCCTGGAAGTCCGCCGAGTCCAGCGAGTGCACCAGGTAGTAGGCGGCCTCGCATTCGGCCAGCGCGGTGCGCAGCGACGCCTCGTCGCCGACGTCCCCCGGCACCGGCGTGCCGACGCCGGAGTAGGTGTCCGGGTGCCGGGTCATCGCCCGGACCTCGTGCCCGGCCTCCTCCAGGGCAGGCGCCAGCCTGCCGCCCACGAACCCCGACGCGCCGGTGACCAGAACTCGCACGCTCTCAGCCTCCCGGCACGACCGGTCGGGCGCGACTCAGAAGCGCACGGCCCGCCCGGCGCGCCGGCTCCGGCGGCGCGATGATCGGCCCATGAGCGCCCCCGGCGAGGACCGCAACGTGCTGGGCGGTCCGTTGGAGCCGTGCGGCACCGACCCGATGACCGGCTTCACCCGGGACGGCTCGTGCCGCACCGGGCCGGCCGACCTGGGCAGCCACACGGTCTGCGCCGTGGTCTCCGCCGAGTTCCTGGAGATGCAGCGCCAGCTGGGCAACGACCTGGCCACCCCGCGCCCCGAGTACGACTTCCCCGGGCTGCGCCCCGGCGACCGCTGGTGCGTCGTCGCCGTCCGCTGGTACCAGGCCCTGCAGGCGGGCGCCCCGGCCGGGGTCGTGTTGGCCGCGACCAACGCCCGCGCCCTCGAGGTGGTGCCGCTGGAGGTGCTGCGGTCCCAGGCCGTCGACGTCCCGGACGACCCGTCCTCGCTCTGACCGGTGTCAGCTGGGCACGGTCTCCGGCAGCGGAGCGGGCTCCGCCGTCCGGGCGGTCTGGGCCAGCACGATCCCGGTCAGGACGACGGCGCCACCTGCGATCTGCCAGGGCGTGAGCACCTGCTCGACCCACAGCCAGGCCACGATCGAGGCCAGCACCGGCTCGGCGGTCGCCAGGATCCCGGCGGTGGTCGGCGGCAGGTGGCGCAGCGCGGCCAGGGAGAGCCAGAAGGGCAGGGCGGCCCCCAGCACGGCGATCCAGCCCACCAGCAGCCCGGCCGGCACCTCGACCTCGCCCAGGGAGACCGGCACCCGCTCGGCGAGGACCCCGGCGTCGAACCGCCACCACGGGGCGGCGACCGCCCAGAACACCGCCGCGGCGGCGAAGCTCCAGGCGGTCAGCCCCATCGGGTCGCGGTCGACGGTGCCGCGCTCCCCCACCAGGTAGTAGGTGGCCAGGCAGACCGCCGCGGTGAGGGCGACCGCCACGCCGACCGGGTCGAGCGCCCCACCGCCCTGCCAGACCTCCGCGACCAGCACCAGGCCGCCGAGGGAGAGCGCCAGCGCCAGCCACAGCCGGCGGCGCACCCGCTCGCGGCGGACCAGCCACACGTACAGCGCGATGAACACCGGCGCGGTCATCTCGAACACCAGCGCGATGCCGACCGGCAGCCGGCCGTCGATGGCGACGTAGAAGAGGAACTGGGTCAGCGCGATCCCCACCACGCCGAGGACGGCGACGAGCGGGACGTCCCGCCGGTGCAGCCGCAGCCGCGCCGGGGCGAGGAGGGCCAGTCCGGCCAGCAGGGTGATCGCCGCCCCGGTGCAGCGCAGCGCGGTCAGGTGGGTCGGCGGGATGCCGGCCCGCAGGGCCAGCGCGGAGACCGTGCCGTTGATGGCGAAGACCCCGGCCGCGCCGAGGGTGAGCAGGGAGCCGACGGCGGGGCGGGCGGCGGGCACACCGGCAATGTAGCGGGTCAACGCGGCCGAGCCGCCTACACCGTCGTCGTGGGGTCTATCGAGTGTCGACCTGCGCACGCCACGCTCCCGGCTCAGACGTGCACAGGCCACCACTCGGCGTGCTCGGTCAGCCCTCCAGGGCGGCCGGGTCCATCCACGCCGCCTCCCAGACGTTGCCGTCCGGGTCGGCGAAGCTGGTGCCGTACATGAAGCCGTGGTCCTGGGCGGGCATCCAGGGCTTGCCACCGGCGGCCAGCGCCCGGGCCAGCAGGTCGTCGCACTCCGCCCGGTCGGCCGCGGAGATCGCGTTCAGCACCGAGGTGGCCTGCGCCGGGTCGCCGATCGGGCCGGCCAGGAACCCGGCGAACTTCTCCCGGGTCAGCAGCATCACCAGGATGTTCTCCTCGATCACCATCGCGGCGGCCGTGTCGTCGGTGAACCGGGCGTTGTTGGTGAAGCCGAGGGCCGCGTAGAAGGCCTTGGCCCGCTCCAGGTCGGTGACCGGCAGGTTGACGAAGATGGTGCGCACGGGGAGCTCCTCGGTTCGTGGGACCGCCGTCCGGTCCCGCCACCAGTCAGACCGGCCGGCGCCGGGGAACTCATCGGCGGGCGGTCGCGGCGAGCACGAGGTCGACGGTCTCCGCGGGCACGTCCCACATCGGGAAGTGGCCGGAGCCGTCGAACCAGTGCAGCTCGGCGTCGGGGAAGGCCTCGACCACCCGCGCCGCCTGTCGGGCCAGGGTCACCCGGTCCCGCCGTCCCCAGCCGATGGTCAGCCGACCGGGCAGCGACCCGGCCGGGGCGCCCTGCTGGCGGGGCCCGCGGGCCAGGTCGGTGAGGACCGCGTCGAAGGACGGCGCCTGCGCGTACCCGGTGAGCTCACGGGTGACCACGCCGGCGTCCAGCGCCCACGGGTGGGCGGAGAACTGGGCCAGCAGCGCCGTCCGCCCGGCCGGGTTGCCCAGCACCGCGGGCAGGGCCGGCCGGATCCGGCGGACCAGCGCGATGGAGGCGCGCAGGCTGGCGAGGAAGACCGCGGCCTCCCGGTCGGTCCAGAACCCGCCCGGGTCGAGGGCCACGGCGTCCCCGCCGACCCCCCGCCGGGACAGCTCCAGCACCATCCGGGCGCCCAGCGAGCTGCCGACCAGCGGGGCGTCGGCCAGCCCCTCGGCCCGCAGCCAGTCGGCCACCGCGTCGGTCAGCGAACCGAAGGTGGGGTCCGGCAGCGGCGGGGTGTCGCCGGCGAACCCGGGCAGGTCCACCGCCACCACCTCGCGCGCCGCGGTCAGGCCGGGGAGCACCGGGCCCCAGGAGCGCCAGGAGCCACCCAGCCCGTGCACGAGGACGAGGGGGTCGCCGGAGCCGGTCCGGTGCGCTGCGAGGTCCATGCCCGCGACTACCCACCTCGCCGCCGCTCATCCGGGGCCGCCGCTCATCCGGGGCCGCCGGTCAGGCGGTGGCGTCGGCCGGCGGCATGCCCCGGCCGGCTCGGCTGCCGCCGCGAACTCCCGGGTCTCCTGCCGCGCAGGGTCGGGCAGCGGCTCGTCCCCACCGGGGCGCACGGGCTCGGTCATCGGTTCTCCTCCTGCTCGGGGGTGTACAGAGGAGACGTCCGGCGGCCCTCGTGCGCACGGCACCTCCCACCGCTGGGGCGCGGCTGTGAGGATGTGCCGCGGGGCGGGTGCGGCGACCGCGGCGTCGTCCGACAGCATGTGCGGGTCCGGCAGAGCGCGGCAGGAGGAGTGCAGACGGTGAGCACGTCGAGGAGCAACCGGGTGCGCGCGGCCATCGGCACCGTGAGCCTGACCGGCGCGGCCATGGGCTTCCTGTCCGCCTGCGGCACCGGCGGGTACGCCTCCGGCGAGGACGACGCGGAGGCCGAGCGGGTCTACTGCGTCGACGAGCAGGACCAGGTCGTCGACGACGAGCTCTGCGAGGAGGCCGAGACCAACGGCGGCTACGTCGGCGGCTTCCCCTACTTCTTCCTGCTCGGCGGGTTCGGCGGCAACCGGTACGCGGTCGGCCAGACCATCCCGCAGCAGTACTCCGGGGCCGCCAACCGGGTGAACCCCTCCGACACCTCCGCCCGGACGCGCGCCGGCCTGCCCGGTTCCGGCCGGGTGAGCTCCGGCAGCCGGGTCTCCGGCGGCATCGGCTCGGGCCGGGTCGGCAGCGGCAGCGTCGGTTCGTGAGGCGGCTGTACGGGAAGGCCCGGCTCGGCTGGGAGGCCGAGATCGAGAGCCAGGGGCTGGTCTACAACAAGACGACCGTGCCGGGCGAGGACCCGCGCTCCTACTGGCGGGAGGACGTCTTCTACGACTTCACCGACGCCGAGATCGACACCCTCGCCGACGTCACCGACCAGCTGTTCGCCGCCTGCGTGGAGGCCGGCGACGTGGCGCTGGCCGACGACCGGCTGCTGGACCGGATGCGCATCCCGCGGGACGCCCGCGACGTCGTCCGGGCCACCTGGGAGGCCGAGCCGCCCAGCGTCTACGGCCGGTTCGACCTGTGGTGGGACGGCCGGGCCACCCCCCGGCTGCTGGAGTTCAACGCCGACACCCCGACCTCGCTCGTCGAGGCGGCGGTCGTGCAGTGGGCCTGGCACCTGGAGACCGGGCAGGGCCGCGACCAGTGGAACCAGCTCGACGACAAGCTGGTCGCCGCCTGGCAGCGCAACCTCTCCCGCTGGGAGGGCCAGCACCACCGCAGGCCGACGGTGCACCTGGCCTGGACCTCCGGTGACCGCAGCGGCGAGGACTGGATGACCGTGGCCTACCTGGCCGACACCGTGCAGCGGGCCGGGTACGAGGCCGTCATCCTCACCACCGAGGAGATCGGGCTGGACACCGGCGACGCCCGGTTCTACGACCCGAAGGGCAACCGGCTCGACGTCGTCTTCAAGCTCTACCCCTGGGAGTGGCTGCTCGACGACGCCTACGGCCCCTCGGTGATCGCCGACCTCCGCGATCCGGACGGCACGACGTGGGTCGAGCCGATCTGGAAGATGCTCTGGTCGAACAAGGGGCTGCTGCCGGTGCTGTGGCAGCGCTACGAGCACGACCCGGTGCTCTCCCGGTACCTGCTGCCGGCGTTCTTCGCCGACGACCCGCGCGCCCGCGAGCTGGAGGCGACCGGGTACGCCCGCAAGCCGCTGTTCGGCCGGGAGGGCGGCAACGTCGAGCTGGTCGCCCCTGGCGGTGAGGTGCTGGCCGCGCAGGGCGGGCAGTACGGGGCCGAGGGCTGGATCGTGCAGCAGCTGTGCGCGCTGCCGGACTTCCCCGGCCCGGACGGCCCGCACCACCCGGTGCTCGGCGCCTGGGTGGTCGACGGCGAGGCCGCCGGGCTGGGCATCCGGGAGTCCGACGGGCTGATCACCGACGACCTGTCCTTCTTCGTCCCGCACACCATCGGCTACCGGCGCCCACCGGACACCACCTGGTCTGCCTGACCCGCTGTTCCGATCGCCGCCCTGCCTGCCGAGAACTGCTGGAGCAGGAACTCGGACGGCAAGGAGGCGGCACAGGTGACGACGGCGGGGACGACGGCCCGGGACCAGCGGCGGGCGGTGCGCCCGACCGGGCAGGAGCGGGTGCTTGAGCCCGATGACCTGATCGTCTCCAAGACCGACCCGCGCGGGGTGATCACCTACGCCAACGAGTCGTTCCTGCGGGTGTCGCGGTACGAGGAGGACGAGGTCCTCGGCCAGCCGCACAACCTGATCCGACACCCCGACATGCCCAAGGCCGTGTTCAAGCTGCTGTGGGACACCGTCGCAGCGGGCCAGGAGGTGTTCGCCTACGTCAACAACCTGGCCGCCGACGGCGCGTACTACTGGGTGCTGGCCAACGTGACCCCCAGCTACGACACCCGGGGCGGGATCGTCGGCTACCACTCCAGCCGGCGTGCCCCGACCCGCCCCGCGATCGCCGCGGTGAGCGGCGTCTACGAGCAGCTGCGCGCCGCCGAGCGCGCCCAGCCCAACGGCCGGGCGGCGGTCGAGGCCTCCACGGCGCTGCTCGGCACGCTGCTGGCCGACCGCGGCCAGTCCTACGACGAGTTCGTGTGGTCGCTGATCTCCGACGGGGGGTTCTGAGGTGGGCAGGCGGTCCGAGCGGGCACGCACCGACGCGGAGGAGCTGGCGGTCTACCGGGCCTTCGTGGCCGAGCTCAGCCGGGTGTGCCGGGCCGCGGCCACCGGCGACCTGGAGGCCCGCAGCCGGGCGGTGGCCGGATCGCGCGACGTCCCCGAGCTGCGCGAGCTGCAGGACGGCGTCAACCAGCTGCTCGACGTCTCCGACACCTTCGTGCGCGAGGCGGGCGCCGCGCTGACCTCCGCCGCCGACGGGCGCTTCCACCGGCGGGTGCTCGAGCGGGGGCTCCCGGGTGCCTACCGCCGCAGCGCCGGGATCCTCAACCAGGCCGGGGAGGCGATGCGTGCCTCGGCCACCCGCGTGACCGAGGCGCAGGGCGCCCGGCTGGCGCTGGCCGACGAGTTCGAGTCGGTGGTGCTGGCGATGTCCGAGCAGGTGGCGACGGCGGCGACCGAGCTCAGCGCCTCGGCCGCCGGGCTGACCGGGGCGGCCGTGTCGGCCGGCACCGAGGTCGGCCGGGCCGAGGACAGCGTGGTCTCCCTCGACCGGTCCTCCACCGAGATCAAGGAGGTCATCGCGCTGATCGACTCCGTGGCCGCGCAGACCCGGCTGCTGGCGCTCAACGCGACGATCGAGGCCGCCCGGGCCGGGGAGGCCGGCAAGGGCTTCGCCGTCGTGGCGTCGGAGGTCAAGGACCTGGCCGACCAGACCGCGAGCGCCACCGAGCGGGTCACCGCCCAGGTGGCGTCGGTGCGCGCCGCCTGCGGCGACGTCTCCGAGGTGATGACCAACGTGGGGACGACGGTGGCGGACATGACCGGCCTGGTCGACGGCATCACCACCGCCGTCGACGGGGGCGCCTCCGACCCGCTGGGGACGGCGTCGCCGGGGCTCTCGCAGCTGGCGGAGAAGCTGCGCGCGGAGATGACCGGCTTCCTCGCCCACATGCGCAGCTGACGCCCGCGGGCCCCACTGCCGAGTTGATCATCGGCGTGTCGCCCGCGACACGGCCCGACACGCCGTGCCGCCCGGCACGACGCCGATGATCAACTGCGGGGTTGCGGGCGGCCGGTCGAGAACCGCGCGCCCGCCCTCACGTGGTGGTCAGGTCGCGGGCGGTGCCGGCGAACCGGGCCAGGTCGTCGCGGGTCGGCTCGACCAGCACCCGGCCGTCGGGGGTGAGCACCACCGGGGAGGTCGTCCCCTCCGCACCGGCCTCGGCGAGCAGCCGGCGGGCGGCGTCGTCGTCGGCCGGGTCGAGCCACTGGTGCGGCACGCCGTCCTCGGCCAGCTGCTCGCGCAGCGCGACGCTCGCCGGCCAGCGCCGGTCGCCGACCACCCGCAGCCCGGTCGCCTGCCCGATGAGCATCGCCCGGCGCAGCAGGAAGGACCGGGTGACGACGTCGGCCAGCCCCCGGTCGCGGGCGAGGACGGCGCGCAGCTGCTCCAGGCTGAGCACGATCACCTCACCGTCCTCGGCCGCCACCAGCGACCGCACCGGCCGTTGCCCGGCGAGCATGTTCAGCCCGCCCAGGAACCGGCCCGGGCCGTGGACGGCCACGACGCGCTTGCCCCCGTCGGCGCCGTGGTCGAGCGACCCCTCGATCACCGCGACCGCGCCGGAGAGGACGACGAAGAAGTCGAACTCGGCCTGCCCGGAGCGCAGCAGCACCTGGCCGCGCACCGTGCTCATCCGCCGCCCGACCCGGCGCAGCACCGCGATGTGGCCGTCGGAGAGCCGCGGGGAGGCGCCGTCGTCGGGGGTCTCGGTGAGCGAGCCGCCGGGCAGCACGTCGATCGCCGGCATCTGCGCGGGCGGGGAGAAGATCCGCAGCTGCTGCGCCGACGCCACCGGCTCGGCCGCCGGCAGCAGACCGCCGTGACCGGGCCCCCGCGGGTCGGAGGCGACCAGCGCGGCGGCGAGCGACTCGGTGGTCGTGGGCCCCTCGTGCCGGACGCCGTTGACGAAGAACGTCGGGGTGCCCTGCACGCCGCTGACCTCGGCGCCCACGACGTCGGCACGGACCCGGGCGGCGTGCACGCCGGAGCCCAGCTCCTCGGCGAACCGGCCGAGGTCCAGGCCCAGGGCGGCGGCGTGGTCGAGCAGCTCGTCGGCCTCCAGCTGGTCCTGGTGGGCGTAAAGCCGGTCGTGCATCGCCCAGAACGCGCCCTGGGCGCCGGCGGCCTCGGTGGCCTCGGCGGCGAGCTCGGCGTGCGGGTGCACGTCGGGCAGCGGCAGGTGGCGGAACACGTAGCGCAGGTCGTCGCCGAACCGGCGGCGCAGCTCCTCGACCACCCCGGTGGCGCGGCCGCAGAACGGGCACTCGACGTCGCCGTACTCCACCAGGGTCAGCGGGGCGTCGACCCGGCCGCGCAGGTGGTCGACCTCGGGGTCGACCGGCGGGTCGAGCTCGCGGGGCCCGGTCTCTGTGACCTCCGGCGCCCGGCGGCCCAGCACCCAGAACCAGACGGCGCCCAGCACGGCGGCGACCAGACCGGCGGCGAGCACGCCGATCATCGCCTCCTCGCGGAGCACCGGGTCGTCGAAGGCCAGGTCGGCGACGAACAGCGAGACGGTGAACCCCAGCCCGGAGAAGGCGGCGCCGCCCCAGATGCTGGGCAGGTTCACCCCGGGCGGCAGCGAGCCCATGCCGAACCTCACCGCCAGCGTGGAGACCAGCCCGATGCCGACGAACTTGCCGATCACCAGGCCGAGGAAGACGCCGATCGTCACCGGCGAGGTGAGCGCCCGGTCGAACACCTCGCCGCTGAACTGCACCCCGGCGTTGGCCAGGGCGAAGACCGGGACGACGACGTAGCCGCTCCAGGGCACCAGCAGCGCGCCGATCCGCTCGTTGGGCGAGATGGCCCGCTCCACCGAGAGCTTCGCCCGCCGGGCCAGGGCGACGTCCGGGGCCTGCCGGAAGGCGCGGGCCAGCGTGCCGGCGGACTCGACCTCGGCGCGGCGCGGGGTGTAGGCGCTGACCAGCAGGCCCAGCACGACGCCACCGATGGTGGCGTGCACCCCGGAGGCGTGCATGGCCAGCCACATGACCACGCCGACGGCGAAGTAGGCCGGGCCCCGCCACACCTGCAGCTTGGTGAGCCACACGAAGGCGACGACGCACAGCGCCGCGATGCCGAGGGCCACCAGGTCGATGTCCGCGGAGTAGAAGACCGCGATCACGGTGAGCGCGCCGATGTCGTCGACGACGGACAGGGAGAGCAGGAAGACCCGCAGCTGGGTCGGGGCGCGGGAGCCGACCAGGGCGAGGGCGCCGAGCACGAACGCGGTGTCGGTGGCCATCGGGATGCCCCAGCCGTGCGCGCCCGGGCCGCCGGCGTTGATCGCCAGGTAGATGCCGGCAGGCACCACCAGCCCGGCGAGCGCGCCGAGGGCGGGCACGGACAGCCGGCTGCGCTGGGTCAGCTCGCCCATCGACAGCTCCCGGCGCACCTCCATCCCGATGAGGAAGAAGAAGAACACCATCAGGCCGTCGTTGACCCAGTGCCGCAGGTCCATCGCGACCTCGGTGGACCCCAGCTGGAGAGCGAGCTCGGTGTGCCACACCCGCTCGTAGGAGTCGCCCCAGGGGGAGTTGGCCCACAGCAGGGCCAGCAGGGTGCCGACGACCAGCAGCACCGCGCTGGACGCCTCGGTGCGCAGGAACCGGCGGGCCGGGGTGGAGAGCTGGGCGAGCAGGTGGCCGGTGCGGGACGGCCGGCTGACGGTGCGGGACGGGGACGTCACGACGGTCTTCCTACCGTGCCGATGTGACGGGTGGGATGCCGTCCCGCACCCAGGCTCACCCGAGGACGACGAGCAGGTCCCCGCCCTCGACCTGCTGGACGGCGCCGATCGCCACCCGCCGCACCGTCCCGGCCCGCGGGGCGGTGACCGCCGCCTCCATCTTCATCGCCTCGATGGTGGCGATCGGCGCCCCCGCCTCCACCGTGTCGCCCTCGCCGACCTGCAGGGTGACCACCCCGGCGAACGGCGCGGCGACCTGGCCGGGGTCGGCGCGGTCGGCCTTCTCGGCGGGCTGCACCTCGGACGTGACGGACCGGTCCCGCACGCTCACCGGCCGCAGCTGGCCGTTCAGCGAGCACATCACCGTCCGCATCCCGCGCTCGTCGGCGTCGGACACCGCCTCGATGCCGATCAGCAGCCGGACTCCCGGCTCGAGGTCGACCGAGTGCTCGGCACCGGACCGCAGCCCGTAGAGGAACTCCTTGCTGGGCAGCACCGAGACGTCGCCGTAGGACTCCGCGTGCGCCTCGAACTCCGCCGTCGGGCCGGGGAACAGCAGCCGGTTCAGCGTGCGCCGGGGCTCCTCCGCCAGGCCGGCGCGGTCGGCGTCGGAGAGCTCGGCCGGGGGCTGCGCCTCGCGGCGGCCCGCCAGCGCCTTCGACCGGAACGGCTCGGGCCAGCCGCCGGGCGGGTCGCCCAGCTCGCCGCGGAGGAAGCCGACCACCGAGTCGGGCAGGTCGAAGCGACCCGGCTCGGCGGCGAACTCCGCGACGTCCACCCCGGCGCCGACAAGCTGGAGGGCCAGGTCGCCGACCACCTTCGAGCTGGGGGTCACCTTCACCAGGTGGCCGAGCAGCCGGTCCGCTGCGGCGTACATCGCCTCCACCTCCTCGAACCGCTGCCCCAGGCCCAGCGCGATCGCCTGCTGGCGCAGGTTGGACAGCTGCCCGCCGGGGATCTCGTGGGTGTAGACCCGCCCGGTGGGCGCCGGCAGCCCGGACTCGAACGGCGCGTAGACCCGGCGCACCGCCTCCCAGTAGGGCTCCAGGTCGTTGACCGCGGTCAGGTCCAGGCCGGTGGCCCGGTCGGTGTGGTCGGTGGCGGCGACGATGGCCGACAGCGCCGGCTGCGACGTCGTCCCGGCCAGCGCGGCGCTGGCGCCGTCGACCGCGTCGACCCCGGCCGACCACGCAGCCAGCAGGGTGGCCAGCTGCCCGCCGGGGGTGTCGTGGGTGTGCAGGTGCACGGGCAGGTCGAACCGCTCGCGCAGCGCGCGGACCAGGGTCGCCGCGGCCGGCGGGCGGAGCAGCCCGGCCATGTCCTTGATCGCCAGCACGTGCGCCCCGGCGTCGACGATCTGCTCGGCCAGGGCCAGGTAGTAGTCCAGCGTGTACAGCGGCTCGGCCGGGTCGGAGAGGTCGCCGGTGTAGCAGAGCGCCACCTCGGCCACCGCCGTCCCGGTCTCCCGGACGGCGTCGATCGCCGGGCGCATCTGCCCGACGTCGTTGAGCGCGTCGAACACCCGGAAGACGTCGATGCCGGTGCGGGCGGCCTCGGCCACGAACGCGGTGGTCACCTGCTCCGGGTAGGGGGTGTAACCCACGGTGTTGCGGCCGCGCAGCAGCATCTGCAGGCAGACGTTGGGCACCGCCTCGCGCAGCGCCGCCAGCCGCTCCCACGGGTCCTCGTGCAGGAAGCGCAGCGCGACGTCGTAGGTGGCTCCGCCCCACGCCTCGATCGACCACAGCTGGGGCAGCAGCCGCGCCTGGTGCCCGGCGACGGCGACCAGGTCCTTGGTGCGCACGCGGGTGGCCAGCAGCGACTGGTGGGCGTCGCGGAAGGTGGTGTCGGTGACCGCCAGCGCGGTCTGCGCGCGCAGGTCGGCGGCGAACCGCTCGGGACCCAGGTCGCGCAGCCGGTCCCGCGAGCCGTCCAGCGGGGCCAGGTTGAGGTCGACGGCGGGCAGCTTCTCGGCCGGGTCGACCAGGTGCGGGCGCTCCCCGTGCGGCTGGTTGACGGTCACGTCGGCCAGGTAGCTGAGCAGCTTGGTGCCGCGGTCGGCGGAGCTGCGGGCGGTGAGCAGCTCCGGGCGCTGCTCGATGAACGACGTCGTCACCCGGCCCGCGGCGAAGTCCGGGTCGTCCAGCACCGCCTGCAGGAAGGGGATGTTGGTCGACACCCCGCGGATGCGGAACTCGGCGACGGCGCGGCGGGCCCGGGCCACCGCGATGTCCCAGGTGCGGCCGCGGCAGGTGAGCTTGACCAGCATGGAGTCGAAGTGGGCGCCCACCTCCGCGCCCAGCGACGCGCCGCCGTCCAGCCGGACGCCGGCACCGCCCGGCGAGCGGTAGGCGGTGATCCGGCCGGTGTCCGGGCGGAAGCCGTTGGCCGGGTCCTCGGTAGTGATCCGGCACTGCAGCGCCGCGCCGCGCAGCTGCACCGTCTCCTGGCTCAACCCCAGGTCGGCGAGCGTCTCCCCCGCGGCGATCCGCAGCTGGCTCTGCACCAGGTCGACGTCGGTGACCTCCTCGGTGACCGTGTGCTCGACCTGGATCCGCGGGTTCATCTCGATGAACACGTGCCGACCCTCGCGGTCGAGCAGGAACTCCACGGTGCCGGCGCAGGAGTAGCCGATGTGGCGGGCGAACGCGACGGCGTCGGCGCAGATGCGCTCGCGCAGCGCCGGGTCCAGGTTCGGCGCCGGGGCCAGCTCGACCACCTTCTGGTGCCGGCGCTGCACCGAGCAGTCCCGCTCGAACAGGTGGATCACGTTCCCGGCGCCGTCGGCGAGGATCTGCACCTCGATGTGCCGCGGGTCGACGACGGCCTGCTCGCAGAAGACGGTGGCGTCGCCGAACGCCGACTCCGCCTCCCGCATCGCCGCCTCGATCGCGCCGCGCAGCTGGGCGCGGTCGTCGACCCGGCGCATGCCCCGCCCGCCGCCGCCGGCGACGGCCTTGACGAAGACCGGCCCGTCGATCTGCTCGGCCGCGGCGATCAGCGCGTCGACGTCCGTGCCGGGCTCGGTGCCCTGCAGCACCGGCAGGCCGGCCTCCCGCGCCGCGGCGATCGCCCGCGACTTGTCCCCGGTCAGCTCCAGCACGGCGGCGCTCGGCCCGACGAAGGTGATCCCCGCCCGCGCGCACGCCTCCGCGAGCTCCGGGTTCTCCGACAGGAACCCGTAGCCGGGGTAGACGGCGTCGGCGCCGGCGCGCTGGGCCGCCCGCACGATCTCGGCGACGTCCAGGTAGGCGCGCACCGGGTGGCCCGGCTCGCCGATCTGGTAGCTCTCGTCGGCCTTGAGTCGGTGCACCGAGTTGCGGTCCTCGTGCGGGAAGACCGCGACCGTCCCCGCCCCCAGCTCGTACGCGGCGCGGAAGGCACGGACGGCGATCTCCCCGCGGTTGGCGACCAGGACCTTCTCGAACACGGGCGCGTCCTCTCGGCTCGGGGGCGGCCGGCGCCGGCGGCCCGCGTGCTGCCCGACCGTAGCGGCGGGCGGCGGGCGACGGCTGCCCCGGAGAGCAGGTCGTGCGCAACGCGAGTGCTCTCGGCCCGCTCCGGGTACGGGGCCGCAGGTGACCACCGAGCAGACAGCAGACCGGACCGCCGACGTCGTCCTCGTCACCGGCGCCTCGTCCGGGATCGGCCGGGCGTCGGCGGTGCAGTTCGCCAGGCGCGGCGCCTCGCTGGTGCTGGTGTCCCGCAGCCGGGAGAGCCTCGAGCAGGCCGCCGCCGAGTGCCGGGCGGCCGGAGCCGGCGAGGTGCACGTCTGCCCGGCCGACGTCCTCGACAGCGCCGCGCTGCAGGCCGCCGTCGACCGGGCCGTACAGACCTTCGGCCGGCTCGACGTCGTCGTCCACTCCGCCACGGTGATGGCCTACGGCCGGATCGAGGACATGGATCCGGAGGTCTTCGAGCGGGTGGTGGACACCGCCATCCAGGGCACCTTCCACCTCTTCCAGGCCGTGGTGCCGGTGTTCCGCGCGCAACGCCGCGGCTCGCTCGTCGTGGTCAGCTCGCTGCTCGCCTCGATCACCACCCCCACCATGAGCGCCTACGTCACCGCCAAGTGGGGGCAGCTCGGACTCATCCGGACGCTGCAGCAGGAACTGCGCGAGCTGCCCGACGTGCACGTCTCGGCCGTCGCCCCGGGCGGGGTGGCGACCCCGATCTACGAGCAGGCGGCCACCGTGCTCGGCACCAGCGCCCACCCGCCGCCGCCGGTCTACACCCCCGAGCGGGTCGCCCGGCACGTGCTGGCCCGGATCGGTGCCCCCCGGCGGCTGAAGCAGTCGGGGTTCACCAACCCGGTGATCATCGCCGGGTTCCGGTTGTTCCCGCCGGTCTACGACGCGCTGGTCGGCCCGCTGCTGAAGATCTTCAGCCTGGGCCGCGACCCGGTCCCGCCGACCACCGGCAACGTGTTCGCGCCGGTGCCGGCGAAGGAGACGACGCGGGGCCCCTACCGGGCCATCTGACCGACGTCGGTCCCGGATCGGGGAGGATGGCCCGGTGACCGACGTCCGCACCTCCTTCTCCGCGGAGGTCTCCGACGCCGTCCGGCGGCTCGCCGGGGTCGCCGAGCGGACCCCCCTGCAGCGCAACGCCCGCCTGTCCGAGCTGACCGGCGCCGAGGTGTGGGTGAAGCGGGAGGACCTGCAGGTCGGCCGCTCGTACAAGGTGCGCGGCGCCTACAACACGATCAGCCAGCTCGACGCCGCCGGCCGCGCCGCCGGGGCGGTCTGCGCCAGCGCCGGCAACCACGGCCAGGGCGTGGCCTACGCGTGCCGGGTGCTGGGCGTCCGCGGCCGGGTGTTCGTCCCCGGGACCACGCCCCGGCAGAAGCGGCAGCGGATCGCCGCGCTCGGCGGGGACATGGTGGAGCTGGTGGTCACCGGCGACACCTACGACGACGCGGCCGCCGCGGCCGCCGCCTCCGCACAGATGACCGGGGCCACCCTGGTGCCGGCGTTCGACGCGCTCTCCACCGTGGTCGGGCAGGCCACCGTGGCCGTGGAGGTGCTCGACCAGCTGGGCGGTGCCCCGGACGTCGTCGTCCTGCCGGTCGGTGGCGGTGGGCTGCTGGCCGGTTGCGGCACCTGGCTGCGCGAGCACAGCCCCGGCACCCGGCTGATCGGCGTCGAGCCGGCCGGCGCGGCGAGCATGGCCGCGGCGCTGGCCGCCGGCGCACCCGTCGAGCTGCGCGAGATCGACACCTTCGTCGACGGCGCCGCGGTGCGCCGGGTCGGGAAGGTCACCCACCCGCTGGTGCGCGACAGCGGCGCGGAGCTGGTCGCCGTCCCGGAGGGGCAGATCTGCACCGAGATGCTGGAGCTCTACCAGGTCGACGGCGTGATCGCCGAGCCCGCCGGGGCGCTGGCCACCGCGGCGCTGACCGGGGGCGCCGTCCGGGTGGAGCCCGGGCAGACCGTCGTCTGCCTGCTGTCGGGCGGCAACAACGACGTCAGCCGGTACGCCGAGATCGTCGAGCGGTCCCTGGTGCACCAGGGGCTCAAGCACTGGTTCCTGGTGGAGTTCCCGCAGGAGCCCGGCGCGCTGCGCCGCTTCCTCGACGAGGTGCTCGGCCCGGACGACGACATCGTGCGGTTCGAGTACGTCAAGCGCGACAACCGGGACACCGGGGCGGCGCTGACCGGCATCGAGCTGGGCAGCCCCGAGGGCCTGGCGCCGCTGCTGGCCCGGATCGAGGCCGGCCCGCTGACCATCCAGCACCTGCAGCCGGGCACGACCGCGTACCGCTACCTGGTCTCCGGCCCCAGCTTCTAGCGGCCCCCGGTTTGCTTTCCGCGCGGAAAGTGAGCGTCAGCGGCCGTAGCGGGCCGCGGAGCGGGCGCGGGCCTGGGCGGCGAGCACCTCGCGGTCCTTGGGCGGCGCGGTGGTGACCAGGTCGGCGAGCAGGTGCTCGGTGGCGTGCGCGATCTCCTCGACCGCCCGGTCGAACGCCGCCTGGTTCGCCTGCGACGGCTTGGTCGAGCCGCTCACCTTGCGCACGTACTGCAGCGCCGCCGCGCGGACCTCCTCGGAGGTGGTGGCGGGCTCCAGGTTGTGCAGGACGTGGATGTTCCGACACATGCCGGGCAGCGTAGGCCCCTGACCTCCCCGCCAGAATGGCCATTCGGCGGGGAGGTCACGGGACGACGGTGGTGGTGTCCGCTGCGCCGCCGCGGGCCAGGGCCCGGCTGATCACCAGTCGCTGGATCTGGTTGGTGCCCTCGAAGATCTGCATGACCTTCGCCTCCCGCATGTAGCGCTCGACCGGGAAGTCACGGGTGTAGCCGTAGCCGCCGAGCACCTGGACGGCGTCGGTGGTCACCTTCATCGCGTTGTCGGTGGCCACCAGCTTGGCGATCGAGGCCTGCCGCCCGTACGGCCGGCCGGCGTCGCGCAGCCGGGCCGCGGCCAGGTACGTGGCCCGGGAGGTCTCCACGGCGGCGGCCATGTCGGCGAGCAGGAAGCCCAGGCCCTGGTGCTCGATGATCGGCGCGCCGAAGGTCTCCCGCTCCTTGGCGTAGGCGACCGCGTCGTCCAGCGCGCGCTGGGCCAGCCCGGTGGCGACGGCGGCGATCCCCAGCCGGCCGGCGTCCAGACCGGCGAGGGCGATGGACAGCCCCTCGCCCTCCTCCCCCAGCCGGCGGCCGGCGTCGACGCGGACGCCGTCGAACCGCATGGTCGCCGTGGTCGAGCCGGTCAGCCCCATCTTGCGCTCGGCGGGGTCGGCGGACAGCCCCTCGCTGTCGGCGGGGACGAGGAAGCAGGAGATGCCGCGGGCGCCGTCGTCGGAGGTGCGGGCCATCACCGTGTAGAAGTCCGCGTGCCCGCCGTGCGTGGTCCAGGCCTTCTCCCCGGACAGCACGTAGACGTCCCCGTTCCGCACGGCCCGGGTGCGCATCGCCGCCGGATCGGAGCCGGCGTGCGGCTCGGACAGGCAGTACGCGCCGAGCAGTTCGCCGCCGAGCAGGTCGGGCAGCCACTCCTGCTGCTCCGGCGTGCCCCGGGTGGCCAGCGCGAAGCAGGACAGCCCGTGCACGCTCACCCCGACGCCGACGCTGGCCCAGGCGGCCGAGATCTCCTCGAGCACCTGCAGGTACACCTCGAGGGGCTGCCCGCCGCCGCCCAGCTCCTCGGCGTAGGGCAGGCCGAGCAGCCCGGCCCGGCCGAGGGTGCGGAACACCTCCCGCGGGAACTCCTCGTCGGCCTCCGCGGCGGCGGCCCGGGGGGCGAGCTCGGCGCGGGCCAGCTCCCGGGTCAGCTGGAGGAGGTCCGCGGCCTCCTGGGTGGGCACGAGGCGGGCGACGGGCACGGGGAGACCTCCGGGACGGCGGGACGCCGATGTCCCGCGGGCAGTACTGCCGGACGGTACGCAGTACCGCTCCCAGTACTCAAGAGCGTCGCCGTTGTTACCCTCCGGTACCCGGAGGGAGGCGCCATGACGTCGCTGGAGACCCGCAGCCCCCGCGCCACCGCCCGGCGCGCGGAGCTGCTCGACCAGCTGGTCGGGCTGATGCTGGCCGAGGGGTTCGCGGCGTTCACCCTCGACGAGCTGGCCCGCCGGCTGCACTGCTCCAAGAGCACGCTCTACGGCATCGCGGCCAGCAAGGAGCAGCTGGTGGTGGCCGGGGTGAAGCGGTTCTTCCAGGTCGCCACCGCGGCCGTGGAGGAGCGCGCCGCAGCCCCCGCCGACCACCGCGAGCGGATCAGCGCCTACCTGCTCGCCGTCGCCGCGCAGCTGCAGCCGGCCTCCCCGGCGTTCTTCGCCGACCTGGCCGCGTTCGCCCCGGCGCGGGAGATCTACCAGCACAACACCCGCGCGGCCGCCGCCCGGGTGCAGCGCCTGGTCGCCGAGGGCGTCACCGCGGGCACCGTCCGCCCGGTGCACGCCTCCTTCGTCGGGACGGCGGTCGCGCAGGTCATGGCCGCGATCCACCGGGGCGACGTCCGCGCCGCGACCGGGCTGGACGACGCCGCCGCCTACCGGGAGCTCGCCGACCTCGTCGTCGCCGGCACCGCCCCGCGCTGATCGAGGGCCGGGTCAGGTCCCCGGCCAGGCGAGGTCGGCGACGACCGGCGAGTGCGTGCTCGCCCCCCGCGCGCCCTCCGCGTCCGCGACCGGCCGCAGCCCCGCGACGAGCACCACGTCGACCCGGGCCACGCCGGGGCCCGGACCGCGGGTGAACTGCGGCCGCGTGCCGACCGCGCGGTGCACGTCCACGAGCCCCGCGCCGGTCAGCACCCGCAGCGGCTCGTTGAGCGTGGAGGAGTTGAGGTCGCCACCGAGCACCACCGGCCGGCCCTCGGCCACCAGCCCGGCGACGACGGTGGCCAGGCGCTCGGCCTCGGCGACCCGCACACGGGCCGCGGCGCCCGTCCCCCCGGCGGGGTTCGCCTCACGGCGTCCGCCACCGCAGCCCAGGCACGGTGAGGCCAGGTGCACCGAGAGGACGGCGAGCTCCCGTCCGTCCACGTCCAGGGTGACCACGTCCACCGGTCGGGCGCCCTCGGGCAGCCCGGTCACCGGGCGCACGTCCACGATCGGGTACCGCGAGAGGACGACGTCCCGGTCGCCGTCCTCCCCGTTCGCGGCCAGCCGGCCGAACGAGCGGTGCGGGTAGCCCGGCAGCGCCTCGACCTCCGGGCGCCGCCGGTCGACGACCTCCTGCAGCAGCAGGACGTCGGGGTCCTGCTCGCGCACCAGCGTGGCCAGCCCGTCGAGCGGGGCGCCGGCGGTCACGTTGTAGGTGGCCACCCGCAGATCGGCCGGGCCGTCCTCCCCGCCCACCCGGTTGACCAGCAGCGGCCCCTGCAGCCAGGCCCACAGCACCGCGGGGACGACGACCGCCGTCACGACCGGCCAGGACCGCCGGGCGATCCCGGCGACCAGCAGCACCGGGGCCGGGAGCAGCCACCAGGAGGAGAACAGCGCCGCGGTGTAGGTCACCGCCCACCGGTCGCCGAGCACGAGGACCGCGAGGACCACCACGGTGGCCGCGACGCCGTACGCCAGCGCCGCGCCCTGCAGAGCGGAGAGCCGGCGCACCCGCCCATCCTGGCGGTCGGCCGCGCCCGCCGGTCGACTCCGCGGAGTTGGATCGCTCACCCCGCCGGGCTGCCACCCGGCCGGACCGATGAGTAAGGTGAGCCTTGCTTTCCCTGGCCGGACGCCGGCCGTCCCCTCGTCCCCCAGGAGCAGCTCGTGGCGCAGCGCACGGCCACCGCGGCTCCACGGGCGACCGCCGAGCAACCCCGCCGCGGCCTGCTGCGCGGTGCGTTCACCCGCACGCTCGGGCTCTGGCTGCTGCTCGGGCTGGCGCTGGCGGCCTGCGTCCTGAGCATCACGGTCGGCACCCGGCCGATCGGGCTCGGCACCGTCTGGCAGGCGCTGAGCGACGCCTCCACCCCGGGCGACGAGGCGCTCATCATCCGCGAGCTCCGGGTGCCCCGGACCGTGCTGGGCGTGCTCGCCGGGGTCGCGCTGGGCGTCTCCGGCGCGCTGATGCAGGGGCACACCCGCAACCCGCTGGGCGACCCGGGGCTGCTCGGGGTCACCGCGGGCGCCTCGTTCGCCGTCGTGCTGTCCATCTGGCTGCTGGGCATCAGCTCCCCCGGCGGCTACGTCTGGTTCGCCCTGGCCGGTGCGCTGCTGGGCAGCGTCACGGTCTACGCGATCGGCTCCGCCGGCCCCGGCGGGTCCACCCCGGTGACCCTGGCACTGGCCGGTGCCGCGCTGACGGCCCTGCTCTACGCGCTGATCCAGGCGATCACCATCCGGGAGACCACGGCGCTGGACGCCTACCGGTTCTGGGTGGTCGGGGCCCTCGCCGGCCGGGACGCCACGGTGGCCGCGCAGGTCGCCCCCTTCATCGTCGTCGGCCTGGTGCTCGCCCTGGTCAACGCGCCGGCGCTGAACCTGCTCGGCCTCGGCGAGGACGTCGCCCGCGGGCTGGGCACCCGGATCTGGCTGGCCCGCGGCGTGGGCCTGGCGGCGATCACCCTGCTGGCGGGCGCCGCGACGGCCGCCTGCGGGCCGATCGTGTTCGTCGGGTTGGTGGTGCCGCACGTGGCCCGGGCGGTCACCGGGCCCGACCACCGCTGGCTGGTGCCGTACTCCGCGCTGCTGGGCGCGGTCTTCCTGCTGCTCGCCGACGTGCTGGGCCGGATCGTGGCCCGGCCCGGCGAGCTGCAGGTGGGGATCGTGCTCGCCGTGGTCGGCGCACCGTTCTTCATCGCCCTGGTCCGCCGCCGGAAGCTGGCGGCGCTGTGACCCTCGCCGCGCCTCCCCGCGCCCCCGAGCGGCGCCCCCACCCCCGGCGGGCCGTGCGGATCGGCCCCCTCTCCGGGGTGTACCGCCCCCGGCAGCTCGTCGTCCCGCTGGCGGTGCTGGTGGTGCTGGTCGTGGTCAGCGCGCTCAACTTGGGTCGCGGCGACTACCCGATCAGCGTCCCGGAGGTGCTCGGCACGCTGGTCGGCGCCGGCGACGACACCCAGCGGTTCATCGTGCTCGAGCTGCGCGCGCCCCGGGTCGTGGTCGGCCTGCTCGTCGGGCTGGCGCTGGGGGTGTCCGGCGCGCTGTTCCAGACCTTCGCCCGCAACCCCCTGGCCAGCCCGGACATCCTCGGCGTCACCGGCGGGGCGGCGGTCGGCGCGGTCGCGGTGATCGTGCTGGGCGGCACCACCGGCGCCGGGGCGCTGCTGGGCGGGGCCGGGTTGCCGGCCGCCGCGCTCGCCAGCGGCCTGCTCACCGCGGCACTCATCTTCGGCCTGGCCTGGCGCAAGGGCATCGACGGCTACCGGCTGGTGCTGGTCGGCGTCGGGCTGGCCGCCTTCGCCCAGGCGCTGATCGGCTACCTGCTCACCCGGAGCGACATCAACGACGCCGCGGCGGCCAACGTGTGGCTCACCGGCTCGCTGAACGGGCGGGGCTGGGACCAGGCGGTGCCGCTGGCGCTGGCCCTCGTGGTGCTGCTCCCCGCCGCGCTCGCGCTGAGCCGGGTGCTGGGGGTGCTCCAGTTCGGCGACGACACCGCCCGGGCTCTCGGGGTGCGGCTGGCCGGCGCGCAGGCCGTCGTCGTGCTGGTCGCGGTGGCGCTGGCCGCGTTCGCCGTCGCCGCCGCCGGGCCGATCCAGTTCGTCGCGCTGGTGGTGCCGCAGATCGCCGTCCGGCTCGCCGGTGGCTCGCGGCCGCCGGTGCTCGCCTCGGGGCTGCTGGGCGGGCTGCTGCTGATCGGCAGTGACCTGGTGGCCCGCACCGTGCTGCCCGACTCGTTCCCCGTCGGGGTGGTGACCGCCGTGGTCGGCGCCCCGTACCTGCTCTGGCTCCTCGTCCGCGGAAGGCGGCGATCGACCCTGTGACTGCCTCACCCACGCTCGCGCGCGACACCACCCGCCCCGACGCCCCGCCGGTGCGGCTCGCGGCCGACGGCGTCCGGCTGGCCTACGGCGAGAAGGTCGTCGTCGACTCGCTGGACCTCGAGCTCACCGACGGCTCGTTCACCGCGATCGTCGGCCCGAACGGCTGCGGCAAGTCGACCCTGCTGAAGGCGCTGGGCCGGCTGCTGCGCCCCACCGGGGGCACCGTGCTGCTCGACGGCCGGGCCATCACCAGCACCCCGACCCGCGAGGTCGCCAAGGTGCTCGGCCTGCTGCCGCAGACGCCGCTGGCGCCGGAGGGGCTGACCGTCGCCGACCTGGTGGCGCGCGGCCGGCACCCGCACCAGAGCTGGCTGCGCCAGTGGTCCTCCGACGACGAGGCGGTGGTCGCCGAGGCGCTGAGCTGGACCGACATGGCCGAACTGGCCGACTCCCCGGTCGACGCGCTGTCGGGCGGGCAGCGGCAGCGGGCGTGGATCTCCATGGCGCTGGCCCAGGGCACCGACCTGCTGCTGCTCGACGAGCCGACCACCTACCTCGACCTCGCCCACCAGGTCGACGTGCTCGAGCTGGTCGGCCGGCTGCACGCCGAGCGCGGCCGGACCGTCGTCGTCGTGCTGCACGACCTGAACCTGGCGGCGCGCTACGCGCGGCGGCTGGTGGCGATGAAGGACGGCGTGCTCGTCGCGGCGGGCACGCCGGCGGAGGTGCTCACCGAGCAGCTGCTCGCCGACGTGTTCGAGCTGGAGGCCCGGGTCGTCCCCGACCCGGTCACCGGCACCCCCATGGTGATCCCGGTCCGCCGCCTGCGGTGAGGGCGCTCCGGCCGGATCAGTACGAGAAGGCCCCCACGGCGGTGCGCAGCTCGGCCGCCATCCGGGACAGCTCGTCGACCGCCTGCCGGGTCTGAGCCAGCGCCTCGGTGGTGGACGACGCCGCGGCCGAGACGCCGGTGATGTTCGCCGCGATCTCCGTCGACCCACCCGCGGCCTCCTGCACCGACCGCGACATCTCGTTCGTCGTCGCCGTCTGCTCCTCCACGGCCGAGGCGATGGTCAGCTGGAAGTCGTTGATGCTGCCGATCACCTCGCTGATGCGGCCGATGGCGGCCACCGCGCCGGCGGTGTCGCCCTGGATCGCCTGCACCCGGCGGGCGATGTCCTCGGTCGCCCGGGCGGTCTCCTGCGCCAGCTCCTTGACCTCGTTGGCGACGACGGCGAAGCCCTTGCCCGCGTCCCCGGCCCGCGCGGCCTCGATGGTGGCGTTCAGCGCCAGCAGGTTGGTCTGCTCCGCGATGCTCGTGATGGTCTTGATCACCGCACCGATCTCCTGCGAGCTGATCCCCAGTTGCTCGATGGTCCCGGTGGTCGCCTGCGCCTCGGCGACCGCCTGCGCGGCCACCCGGGCGGCCTCGTTGGCGTTCTGGCTGATCTCCCGGATCGACGCGCCCATCTCCTCGGCGCCGGCTGCGACGGTCGCCACGTTGCGGGACACCTCGTCGGCGGCGGCGGAGACGACACCGGACTGCGCCGAGGTCTCCTCCGCCGACGCCGAGATCTGCCCGGCCGACGCCGACAGCTGCTCGGACGCGGCGGCCACGGCGTCGGAGGAGGCGGCGACCGAGCCGATCACCCCGCGCAGGTGCGCCTGGGCGGTGTCCAGCGCCGACGCCATCTGGCCGACCTCGTCGCGCGCGGTCACCTCGGGCGACCGGGTGAGGTCGCCGGCGGCCATCGCCACCAGCGCCGACCGGACCCGGCCCAGGGGGCGGGCGATCGACCGCTGCAGCAGCAGGCAGACGCCGGCGACCAGCAGGGTGCCCACGACGGCGGTGAGGACGGCGATCCGGTCGGCGGTGGAGATCGCGGACCGCAGGTGCGCCTCGGCCGCGGTCGACCGGGCGGCGAGGTCGTCCTTCAGCGCGCTGACCGCGGCGTCGGAGACGTCGTTGGCCTGCTGGATCTCCTCGTGGCGCAGCCGCATCCCGGCCTGGTCGGCGACCGCGCCCTGGATGAAGGCGTCGATGGCGCCGGTGTAGCCGGTGACGGTGTTCTCGAGCGCGGCGACGTCCGCGGCGATCGGCCCGCCGAGCGGGACGGCCGCCAGCTGGGCGAGCAGCTCCTCGGTCCTGGCCGTGTCATCGGCCAGGTCCGCGAGCTGGACCCGCGGGTCCGCACTCACCAGGGCCTTGAGCGCGTCGACCTTGAGCTCGCTGGCCCGGGTGTCCAGCTGGAGCACCAGCGCCCGGGCGTCGGAGAGGGCGACCTCGGCCTGGCTCTCCTCCCGGACGACGCCGTGCGCGATCAGGGTGGTGGTGAGCAGCGCGGCGAACGCCACGGCGACGACGCCGAGCAGGACGCCGAACCGCACGGCCAGCCGGAGGTCGGCGAACCCGGCGCGGGACCGGTGGGGGGAGGACGCTGCCATCGGGACTCCAGCTGAGGGTCGGTGCCTGACTCGGGACGGATCGGTTGCGGCGCGACCCGATCTCGAGCAGGACGCTGGATCCACTCCGCGGTCCACTCGACCGGGGATCCGTCGCCCTGCCGTCCGTTTCAGCAGAACCGGGTGTTCTCGGTTCTGCCCTCCCCATCGGCAGGCCGGCGTCCCGCTGGAGGTGGGCGGGGTCCCCGTCCGCCCCCGGTGCCCCGTGCGCCCCACCCGCCCCGGGGCGGCGGGGTCCGCTCAGTAGCTGAAGTGCGCGACCGCCGCACGGAGGTCGCTGGCCAGCCGGGTCAGCTCGTCCACCGCGATCCGCGTCTGGGCCAGCGCCCGGGTGGTCTGCCCGGCCGCCTCCGAGACCCCGGTGATGTTCGCGGCGATCCCCGTGGACCCGGTCGCCCCCTCCTGCACCGACCGCGACATCTCGTTCGTCGTCGCCGTCTGCTCCTCGACCGCGCTGGCGATGGTCAGCTGGAAGTCGTCGATCCGACCGATCACCGCGGAGATCTGCTCGATCGCCGCGACCGCCGACCCGGTGTCGGCCTGGATCGCCTCGACCCGGCGGGCGATGTCCTCGGTGGCCCTCGCCGTCTCCTCCGAGAGGTCCTTGACCTCGCTGGCGACCACCGCGAAGCCCTTGCCCGACTCACCGGCCCGGGCGGCCTCGATGGTCGCGTTGAGGGCCAGCAGGTTCGTCTGGTCCGCGATCGCGGTGATCACCTTGACGACCTCGCCGATCTCCCGGGACGACTCCCCCAGCGCGACGACGGTCGCGGTGGTGGTGGCGGCCTGGGCCACGGCGCCGGCCGCCACCCGGGCGGCCTCGTTGGCGCTCTCGGAGATCTCCAGGATCGCCGCGTTCATCTCCTCGGCGCCGGCGGCGACGGTCGCCACGCTGCGCGACACCTCCTCGGCGGCGCCGGAGACGACGCCGGCCTGCACGCTGGTCTCCTCGGCCGACGCGGAGATCTGCGCGGCGGAGGCGGAGAGCTCCTCCGAGGACGCGGCGACGGTGGACGACGAGCCGACGACGGCCGCCATCACCGAGCGCAGCCGGCCCATCGCCTCGTCGAGAGCGGCGCCCATCCGGCCGAGCTCGTCGCGGGTGGTGAGCCCGCTGGTGGCGGTCAGGTCGCCGGCGGCCAGCGCCTCGGCGACCCGCTCCACGCGGCGGACGTCCCGGCGCAGGTTGCGGCTCACCAGCCAGCCGACGGCGAGCGCGACGAGCACGCCGACCACGAGGACGGTGACGGAGATGGTCCGCGTGCGGGCGCTCTGATCGGCGGCCGCCTGCGCGCCGGCGGCGGCATCGTCGCTCGCCAGCTGCTCCATCTCGGCGAGCCCGGTGAGCATGGTGTCGAACAGCGGGGCCACCTGGGCCTCGTGGACGGCGAGCCAGCCAGGCTGGTCGTCCGCCTGGGCCAGGTCGGCGAGGACGGTGTCCTCGATCTCCTCGGTGCGGTCGAAGGTCGCCGCGATCCCCGCCAGCGCTTCCTCGGCCTCCGCGGGGTGGTCCAGGGCGAGGAACTCCTCGAGGTGGGCGTCGAAGCCGGCCCGGGCGTCGGTCACCCGCTGCAGCGCGGCGGAGACCTCGGCCGGGGTGTCGGCGAGGACGGCGTCGCGCTGGGCGACCGCCACCCCCTGCACGTCCCCGATCAGCGCGGTGATGGCGTCGATGCCGAGCACGTCCTCGTGGTAGATCCGCTCGGTGGTCTCGGCCTCCGCGGCGAGCGCCTGCAACCCGGTCACGCCGATGACCACGGCGACGGCGGAGGCGACCCCGACGGCGGTGAGCACCTTGGTGGCCACCGGCAGGTCACCCCACCACGCGCGGCGACGAGCGGGGGCCGCGGCGCCGGGGTCGGCGGGCGGGGGGCTGAGCATCGGGCGACTCCTGGGAGGGGAACGGTGGTTGCGCGGCCCATCTGCACCGCCGCATCGGCAGTCCCGGTGCGCGCCGTGACCGGTCCGCCACCCGGAAACGGCGACGGCCCGCCCGCCGGGTGGCGGACGGGCCGTCGTGCGGCTCCGGGTCGGGCCCCCTCCTGAGCCTGCGAGGGGTGCGGAGAACGGGCCTCCTCAGCCCCGGGGGTCCTGGGGCCGGCCCACCGGGAGGTCCTCGTCCCGGGTGTCCCCGGACGCCGGCGCTCCGTCGGGCTGCCCGCCGGGTTCCGTCCCGTCCCCCGTCGTACCCGGGGCGGTGTGCTCGACGACCAGCACGAAGTCGTCACCGTGCCGGCTGATCCCATGGACCACGGCCTGCTCGACGGCCTCCGCGGCGTAGGCGCGCCGGAGCACCATCGGGTCCGAGCGCAGGTCCTTGGTCAGCGCGACCGCCAGCCCGATCATCACCAGCGCGAAGGGGAGCGCGGCGATGATCGTCAGGTTCCGCAGCCCCTGCAGCGCCTCATCGCCGCCGACGAGCAGCATCACAGCGGCCACCCCACCGGTCAGCAGCCCCCAGAAGACGACCATCTTCGAGGTCGGCTCACGGGTACCGCGCTCGGACAGCGACGCCATCACGATCGAGGCCGAGTCCGCGCCGGTCACGAAGAAGATCCCGACCAGCAGCATCACGATCACGCTGGTGACCGTGGTGAAGGGCAGCTCCTGGAGCAGGCCGAACAGCTGACCTTCGGCCGTGGACTGGCCGGCGAGGTCCTCGCCCGACTGCTGGGCGCCGATCCCGGCTCCGCCGAAGATGGCGAACCAGAACAGCGTGACGACGCTGGGCACGAGCAGCACGCCGGCGATGAACTCCCGGATCGTGCGGCCGCGGCTGATCCGGGCGAGGAAGACACCCACGAACGGCGTCCAGGAGATCCACCACGCCCAGTAGAAGACCGTCCAGCTCGACAGCCACTCGGCCATCGCGTCGCCGCCGGAGGCGTTGGTGCGCGCGGCCATCTCGGGGAGCTCGGCGGCGTACGAGCCCAGCGCGGTCGGCACCAGGTTCAGCATCAGCACCGTGGGGCCGACGACGAAGACGAACAGCGCCAGGGTGAAGGCCAGGGCGACGTTGATGTTGGACAGCCACTGGATGCCTCGGGCGATGCCGGAGAAGGCGGAGGCCACGAAGGCCGCGGTCAGCACCGCGATGATGCCCACCGTCGCCGCGTTGCCCACCGGGCCGAGCCAGCCGAGGATCTCCAGCCCGCTGCCGATCTGCAGGGCACCGAGCCCCAGGGAGGCGGCCGTGCCGAAGAGCGTGGCGAAGATGGCGAGGACGTCGATGACCTTGCCGGCCGGCCCCTCGGCGACCCCACGCCCGAACAGCGAGGTGAACGCCGAGGAGAGCAGCTGGCCGCGGCCCCGGCGGTACGTGCCGTAGGCGACAGCCAGCCCGACGAGGGCGTACAACGCCCAGGGGTGCAGCGTCCAGTGGAAGAGCGTGGTGGCCATCGCCGTGGTGACGGCCTCCTGGGTCTCGCCGGGGACGGTGCCCGGCGGCGGGGAGACGTAGTGCGACAGCGGCTCGGAGACGCCGAAGAACATCAGGCCGATGCCCATGCCGGCGCTGAACATCATGGCGATCCAGCTGATCGTCCGGAACTCCGGCCGCTCGCCGTCCCCGCCGAGCGGGATGCGGCCGTAGGTGCTGGCGGCGATCCAGAGCACGAAGAGCACCACGGCGGTGCCGAGCAGCACGAAGAACCAGCCGAGGTTCAGCTCGATCCAGCCGAGCGCGCTGCTGCTGGCGGAGCCCAGGCCGCTCGGGCTGAGGAAGCCCCAGGCCAGGAAGGCCAGCGAGATGACGGCGGCGACGCCGAAGACCGTCCGGTCCAGTTGTGGCCGGCGCTCGTGCTCCTGGGCCGGGGGCTGGGCGATCGCCGGGTGAGTCTGGCTGGGGACGCTGGGATCGAGAACGTCGTCGATCGTCTGGTCCGGCGCCGCGGCGTGGGGGGCCCCGTCGGAGACGCCTTCCGGGGCGGCGCTGGTCGAGCCGTGCGGCGGCTGACCGGGTGGGTCGTTCGGTGGATTGGTCACGTGGCGTGGCGCCTGATCGGCGCCCCTCCCTTCGGGTCGGCGCGCAGGTCGGGCGAGCTGCCCCCCGTTCAGGGCAACTCGTTGTAGGGACCACCGTCGCCGCACCCGGCCCCCGGCGCAAATCCACGGCGGACACGGCCGGGACCACATCCGTCCAGGACGCACCACCCGCGCAGCCGACACACAGGCGGACCGGCCACACTGGATGGTGATGGAGGCGCTCGTGGATGTCTGGAACTGGCTGCGCAGCGCTGGGCTCGAGGCGCTGCTCATCGTGCTCGGCGCCGTGCTGCTGGCCCGCTTCGTCAGCTGGGCCGGCGCCCGCATCACCGACCGCATCGACGCCACCGCCCGGGAGTCCGACGCCCTGGTCCGCTCCGAGGCGGCCAAGCACCGGCACTCGCTGACCCAGGTGATCACCTGGGCGGCGATCGTGCTGATCTGGTCGATCGCGGTCTTCTTCGTGCTCGAGCGGCTCGGCGTCCCGATCACCGGCCTGGTCGCCCCGGCGACCGTGCTCGGCGTGGGGCTGGGCTTCGGCGCCCAGCGCATCGTCGGCGACGTGCTGGCCGGCTTCTTCCTGATCACCGAACGGCAGTACGGCTTCGGCGACGTGGTCTCCATCCAGGTCGTCGCCGGCGGCGACCCGGCGGAGGGCACCGTCGAGGACGTCACGCTGCGGATCACCCGGCTGCGCTCACCGGACGGGGAGGTGGTCACCGTGCCCAACGGGCAGATCGTGAAGGTGACCAACCTCTCACGCGACTGGGCGCGTGCGGTGGTCGACGTGCCGGTGCCGGCGACCACCGACGTGGCCCGGGTGCAGGAGGTGCTGCGCGAGGTCGGGCGGCAGGCGTTCGCCTCCCCCCGTCTGCACCAGCTGCTGCTGGACGAGCCGACGGTGATGGGCGTGGAGAGCTTCACCCTGGACGAGGTGAACCTGCGGATGGTGGCCCGGACGCTGCCCGGCAAGCAGTTCGAGGTGGGCCGTGACCTGCGGGCGCGGGTGGCGCTGGCCCTCTCCCGCGAAGGCGTCTCGCTGCGGGCGACCACGACCACCGACCTGCCCAGCGTCCAGGACGAGGCGCTGGCCGAGGACCGGGCCCGCGGCGGAGGAGCAGCATGAGCACCCCGGACGACCAGCCGACCACCGTCCAGCGTCAGGCCACCACCGAGCAACCCTCCGTCGGCACCGCCCCGGAGTCCGGCCGCACCCGGCTCTGGCAGCGCCGGCTGCCGTCCCGGATCGGCCGCGCGCACACCTCGACCGTGGTGATCGGCGTGCTGTTCGTGGTGCTGTTCGCGCTCTGGCTGGCGATCCGACCCGCGTACGTCACCGTGGAGACCGTCGACGGCGGGACCGTGCGGGTGCCGTGCTCCCAGGTCAGCACCTGCGGGGAGCCGACCCCCAGCGAGACCCCGCCGCCCAGCGAGTCGCCGCTCCCGCCCACCGACCCCACCGGTCCGGGCACCGACGCGCCGGCACCCACGAGCCGGGCCCCGGAGTCCACCACGCCGGACGACGACGAGACGCCGACCACCACGCCGCGGACCAGCCGCGCCCCGGCGCCGTCCACCGGGACCACGGGGCCGACGACGACGGACGAGAGCCCGACGACCGGCCCCGAGCAGGGCACCGACGAGGAGCCGACCGACGCGACCCCGACCGGCTGACCGCGTCAGCCCTGGGTGTTGCTCCGGGTGAGCCCCCAGGCCGCGGTGACCAGGAACAGCACGACGCCGACGACGAAGAGCCAGAACAGGCCCTCGACGAGGGCGCCGATCACGGTGACGGCCAGCCAGACGACCAGCAGCAGTGCGATGAGCGCCAACACGGTGCCCTCCTCAGCTCGGATCCCTCCTCCGGGGATGCTCGCCATCGGGCCGCCGGGAACCTCTCCGCGAGCAGGTCACCAGATCGTCATGTCCCCGCCGGGGTGACGACGGCGATCCCCGGCGCCCGGCCGACCGCGGCCAGTGCGGCACCGGCGTCGGCGAGGCCGAGCTCGCGGGTGACCAGCAGCTCCGGGCGCAGTCGGCCCGCGGCGATCAGCGAGAGCATCGCCGGGTAGTCGCGGGCGGCCATCCCGTGGCTGCCGAGCACGGCGAGCTCCCGGGCGATCACGAGCTCCATCGGGATCTCCGGCCGGCCCACCGCCGGGGGCAGCAGGCCGACCTGCACGTGCCGCCCGCGCGGGCGCAGGCTCCGGATCGAGTTCGTGCAGGTGGCGGCCGACCCGAGCGCGTCCAGCGAGAGGTGGGCACCGCCGCCGGTCAGCTCGGCGACGGCGGCGGGGACGTCGGCGGCGCCCCCGTCGACCGTGTGCTCGGCGCCCATCCGGCGGGCCAGCTCCAGCGCGCCGGGGGCGACGTCGACCGCGACCACCCGGGCGCCGGTCGCGACCGCCACCTGGACCGCCGACAGCCCCACGCCACCGCAGCCGTGCACCGCGACCCACTCCCCGGGACGCACCCCGCCCACCCCGGTCAGCGCGCGGAAGGCAGTGGCGAACCGGCAGCCCAGGCTGGCCGCGGTGGTGGCCGGCAGCCCGTCGGGCAGGGCGACGAGGTTGACGTCGGCGGCGTCCAGGGCGACCAGCTCGGCGAGCGACCCCCAGCCGGTGAAGCCGGGCTGGGTCTGGTGCAGGCAGACCTGACCGTTCCCCTCCCGGCAGGGCGCGCAGCGACCGCAGGCGCAGACGAACGGCACGGTCACCCGGTCACCGACCGCCCACCGCCGCACGTCCGCCCCGACGGCGGCGACCGTGCCGGCCAGCTCGTGGCCGGGCACGTGCGGGAGGACGACGTCGGGGTCGTGACCGGACCACGCGTGCCAGTCGCTGCGGCAGATGCCGCTGGCCTCCACCCGCACCACCACCCCGGCGGGGGCCGGGCGGGGGTCGGGCACCTCCCGGACCTCGAGCGGACCGCCGTAGGACTCGAACACCAGTGCGTGCACGCCCGACAGCGTGCCCGGCCGCGCGGCTCAGCGACCGAGCAGGTCCGCCAGCCGCGCGTCGGTGGCGCCGTCGACGTCGACCACCTTGGTCCGGGACGTCGCCCCGGTGACCAGCCTGACGGCCGACCGGCGGACACCGAACGCGTCGGCGACGGCGGCCAGCGCGGCCCCGGTCGCCTTCCCGTCGACGGCCCGGGCGGACACCCGGACGACGAGCGCACCGTCGTGCTCCCCGCCGACCACGGTCCGCCCGGCGCCGGGCCGGACCCGGATGGGAATGCGCACCCGCCGATCCTGCCCGTCAGCGGGTCGAGGGCTCAGCCCAGGGCGACGGCGACGACGAGGACGACCGCCAGCAGGAAGGCCAGCAGCGCGACCAGCCCGGCGCGGTGCCACCGCCGAGCGCGCCGCGCGTCCCGGACGGCGGCCGCGAGCTCCGGGCCGGGCGGGGCGACGGCCGACGCCCGAGCCGGCAGGTCCCGGCGCAGCAGATCGGCGGGGTCCGGGCCGGGCAGGCGTTCCGCGAGCCGGGCCATGCCCCGGTCCACCTCGCCCGGCACCGCCTCGGGCCCCAGCCCCACGGCGTCGGCCACCTCGTCGTCGGTCAGGCCGTCCCCGTAGCGCAGCACCAGGACCGCGCGCTCGCGCGCCGGCAGCCGGGCGAGCGCCGCGGCCACCTCCCCGGGCCCCGCGGCGGGCGCACCGACGGCGGCCGTGCCCGGCAGCCCGCTGGCCCGGAGCCCGTCGAGGGCCGGGACGCTGGAGACCGCCTCCGCCACGCGGGTCCGCCGGTGCCAGGCGGCGTGCGCGGCGACGAGCGCGCGGCGCAGCGTGCGCTCATCGGTCCCGGTGCCGCGGCCCAGCGCACCGGTGAGCGCCTCGACGACCAGCTCCCGGGCCGACCGGTCGTCCCCGGTGAGCAGGTAGGCCGTCGGGACCAGGAGGGCGCCCGCGCCGGCGAGCGTGTCGTCGTTCACGTGGCCGCCGGGTCCGGCCAGCCGGCCAGGTGCCGCAGCTCGGCCTCGCTCATCACCCCACCCGGCGGACGGCGCGGTGGGCGTCGAGCCGGTCGGTGTAGCTGACCGCGTTCGCCCGGATCGCGGCGACGTCGTCGGCGGTGGTCGACCGGCGCACCTTCGCCGGCACCCCGGCGACCAGCGAGTGCGGCGGCACCACGGTGCCCTGGAGGACCACGGCCCCGGCGGCGACGATCGAGCCGGTGCCGATGTGCGCCCCGTTGAGCACGGTGCAGCCCATCCCGATGAGCACCTCGTCGTCCACACGGCAGCCGTGCAGCACCACCCCGTGGCCGACGGTGACGCGCTCACCCAGCACCAGGGGGAAGCCCGGGTCGCTGTGCAGGGTCGAGCCGTCCTGCACGTTCGAGTCGGCGCCGATCTCGATCACCTCGGTGTCGGCGCGGGCCACCGCGCCGTACCAGATGCTCGCCCGCGGGCCGAGCGTCACCCGGCCGACGACGACCGCCGTCGGCGCGACGAACGCCTGCTCGTGGACCGCCGGTGCGCCGTGAGCCAGCTCCCCGAGGAACGGGCCGTCCGGGGCGGTCACAGGTCGACCTCGGCCAGCACCCGCGGCACCTCCGGCGGCAGCTCGCGGGCCAGGAAGCCGAGCCGCCCGACCCGCGCGGCCAGCCGCTCACCGGCGCGGCCGTGCAGGTGCGCCGCCCAGACCGCGGCCTGCGCGGGTTCCGCGCCCCGGGCGAGCAGCCCGGCCACGATCCCGGCCCGCACGTCGCCGGAGCCGGAGACCCCCAGCCCCGCGCCGCCGCTCTCGTCCTGCCACGAGCGGCCGTCCGGGGCGACGACCCAGCTGGTGGCCCCACCGAGCCCGACCACGGCCTGCGCGTCGTCGGCCAGCCGCCGGGCCGCCCCGGCCGGGTCGTCGTCGACCTCGTCGTGTTCCACGTGCAACGCGATGGCCAGCTCGGTCGGGTTCGGGGTGAGCACGACCTGCCCGCCGAGGTGGTGCAGGCAGCCCGGTTCGGCGGTGACCGCGGCCAGGCCCAGCGCGTCCAGCGCGACCGGCCCGTCGAGGTGGGGAAGCAGCTGCTCGACCAGCCCCCGGGTCTCCGCCTCGTCGGCCATGCCCGGGCCGATGAGCACCGCCGAGGCGCGCTGCGCCAGGTCAAGCACCAGCTCGGCCGACGACGCCCGGATCGCACCCTCCTCCGTGTGCGGCACGCCGCGGACCAGCGCCTCCGGCAGCGAGATCGACACGTGCGGGGCGACCTTCGAGGGGACGACGACCTGCAGCTTGCCGGCGCCGGAGCGCAGCGCGGCCTCGGCGGCCAGCAGCACCGCGCCGACGGTCTCGGTGCTGCCGCCGACGACGAGGATCGAGCCGCGGGCCTCCTTGCCCCCGGTCGGCTCCGGCAACCGCCAGCCCCGCAGCACGTGCGGGGTCACGAAGGTGGGCTCAGGCCGGGCTCGGGACATCGCTCTCCTCGGTCACGGGCGCCTGGGTGGGCTCGGCGTCGGTCAGGTGGTGCACGGCGTTGAACTCGACCAGCCGGAGCTCGCCGGCGTCGTCCCGGCGGTAGCGGGTGACCGAGGTGTTGGCGACCTGCTCGCGCCCATCGATCTCCAGCAGGTCGGGCTCGGGGAGCTCCTCCAGCACGTAGCGGAAGACCATGATCACGGCCTGGTGGGAGAAGCAGGCCAGCCGCTCGCCGTCGTGCCGCAGCGCCTCGGTGGCCAGCAGGCTGCGGATCCGCAGGGCGACGTCGGCCCAGCTCTCGCCGCCCGGCGGCCGGTACCAGAACTTGCCCAGGTGGGCGCGGCGCTCGGCCTCGTCGGGGAAGCGCTCGCGGATGCCGGCCCCGGTCATGCCGTCGAAGGCGCCGAAGTCCCGCTCCCGCAGCCGCTCGTCGAACCGCACCGGCAGGTCCAGCCCGCTGGCGGCGACCGCGCGCCGCGCGGTGTCGGCCGCGCGGGCGAAGGGGGAGCTCAGCACCGTGGTCGGCCGCTCGTCGGCAGGGAGGTCGGCCAGCCAGCGGCCCAGGGCGTCGGCCTGGTGCTCGCCGGTGTCCGACAGCGGGACGTCGGGGTCGCGGACGTCGAGCTCCAGCCGTTCGGCGCCGGTCCGGTGGGCGTGCGCGTCGGCGAGGTTGCCCACGCTCTCCCCGTGGCGGACCAGCCACAGCCGTGTCGGTCCCGGCACCCGCACCATGCCCGCTCCGTCCGCTCCGGGCACCGCCACCGGGCGCCGTCCGGGTGGCGGTAGCCCCGCCGGCACCCGGCGAAACCGTACGCAGACGGCTGGACGGTGCGCGGCCGGCTGGCGACGATGACCCGGTGGCGGACGACGGCGACCTCCCGGTACTCTCCTTCGCCACGGCCGCCGGGTTCGACGCCTGGCTGGCCGCCGAGCACGACCGGGCGCCCGGGCTGTTCCTGAAGCTGGCGAGGAAGTCCTCCGGCATCCCCTCGATCACCGCGGCGGAGGCGGTGGAGGTGGCGCTGTGCCACGGCTGGATCGACGGCCGCAGCAACCGCGTGGACGACGTCTGGTTCACCGTCCGCTACACCCCGCGGCGGCCGCGGAGCATCTGGTCGCAGAAGAACGTGGCGACGGTGGCCCGGCTGATCGCCGAGGGGCGGATGCGCCCGGCCGGGCTCGCCCAGGTCGAGGCGGCGCAGGCCGACGGGCGGTGGGACCGCGCCTACGCGGGGCCGGCCACCGTCACCGTGCCCGACGACCTGGCCGCGGCGCTGGCGGAGGTGCCGGAGGCCGCCGCGGCCTTCGCGGCGCTGCGCTCGCGGGAGCGGTACGCCGTCCTGCACCGGGTGCACACCGCGGTCACCCCGCAGACCCGCGCCAAACGCATCGCCACCGCCGTCCGGCAGCTGGCCGGCGGCTGATCGTCAGCCGGCGACGCGGCGGGCGCCGACGTAGCCGCCCTTGTCCACGCTGGTCACCGCGACCGGCTTGCCGGTGACGCTGGCGTGCACCATCTGGCCGTTGCCGATGTACATGCCCACGTGGCTGATCGGGGTGTAGAAGAAGACCAGGTCGCCGGGCTGCAGCTCGCTGCGCGACACCGGCACGCCCAGCTGGGCCTGCGCCCGGCTGGAGTGCGGCAGGGAGATGCCGGCGGCGGCGTAGGCGTACTGGGTGAGGCCGGAGCAGTCGAACCGGTCCGGGCCGCTCCCGCCGGGCAGGTACATGTCGCCGGTCTGGGCCAGGGCGGTCTGCACCGCGACGCCGGCGGCCGCGGTCGGCGCGGGGGCCGGGGCGGCGACGACGTCGGGGCCGGCGATCACCGTCTGCACCCGCACCTGGTCGGCGGCCGAGAGCCGGGCGAAGTCCGCCTGGTACCGGCTCATCTCGTTCTCGAGCTCGTCGTGCCGGCGCTGCAGGTCGGCCGCGGCCTGCTCGGCGGCGGCCGCTGCGTCGGTGGCCGCCTGCTGCGCCTGCTCGGCCGCGGTCCGGACGGCGGCGGCCTCGGCGACGACGGCGTCGGCGTGCGAGGCCAGCTGGTCCAGGGTGCTCATCTGCCGCACCAGGTCGTCGGCCGAGCCGCTGGTGAGGAAGGCGGCGAGGCGGCCGCGCGTGGTGCCCACGTACCCGGACTGGGCGATCGCCCGCAGCTGGGGCTCCAGCGCGTCGAGCTGCACCTGCGCCTCGGCGGCGGCGGCCGCGGCGGCACCGGCGGCGGCCCGCTGTTCCTCGGCGGTGGCGGTGGCCTGGTGCACCTCCTCGTCCAGCGCGCTGAGCTTCTGGCCGGTCTCGGTGACCGCCTGGCGGGCCTGCTCGGCGGTGGCCGGGGCGGCGGAGGCCGTCGCGGGGACGAACGTGAGCGCCGCACCGACACTCAGCGCCAGCGCTGCGCCCCGGGTCCACCGGCGGGTGGTCGATCGGGTCACCGTGCCTCCGTCTGCGCGAGGCGGCCCGGGGAAGGGGCGACGAGTTCCTCGCGCGTCAGGAACGGAAAGTAGGGACGCGGGGACGGCGCGTCGTCCACGGCGCGCCGGGGGACGATCGGTCCGCCCGGTGGGTCAGTCCCAGAGGCCCCGCGTGCCACTCCTGTCCCGCGCGGACGGCACGAGGCGGTCCGCGACGGTGCCGGTGGCGAAGGAGTAGACCGCCTTGTGCAGGACGTCGACGACCTGGTCGGATCGGCTCCACGTCCACGGCGGTGCGCCGACGCCGGTGGTGTTCTCCAGCGTCTGGTCGACCGCCAGCCGCACCGAGGTGTGCCAGGCGTTCGCCCGCCAGCCGCGCAGGCCGGCCGCGGCCCAGACCCCGCGCAGCGCACCGACGGCGGCGCCGGTGCCCCAGTGCATGAGGTGGTTGCGCACCGGCGGGCGCGCCGACCCGGGCAGCCGCCGTCCGGTGGTCAGCGCGGTCAGCGTGCGGCCCGGCACGTAGGAGTTGGGTCGGCCGGTCAGCTGCTGCTCCAGCTTCTCCCCCGCCGTCATCACCGCGACGCCGGCGAGGCCGGCCAGGGCACCACGTACTGCTGCTCGTCCCCACATGCCGGGGCCGCTACCCACCGGACCGGACCGACCAACCGTTGCCCCTGTGGATCGGCCGGACCGGCTAAATAGACAAGCTGACTAGGTCGAGCTAGCTTCTAGTTGTGACTGCGGAATCGGCCTGGCCCAGCGAGTGGGTGCGCGGCGTCCTGGACGTCTGCGTGCTCCGGGTGCTGCGGGACGGCCCGACCTACGGCTACGCCATCGCCGCACGCCTGGCCGGCAGCGGGCTCGGCACCCTCAAGGGCGGCACCCTCTACCCGCTGCTCGGCCGGCTGGAACGGACCGGGCTGGTCACCGCGGAGTGGCGCCCCGGAGAGGGCGGCCCGGGGCGCAAGTACTACCGGCTGACCGGGGCGGGACACGAGGAGCTCCGGCACGCCGCCGGCCGATGGTCGGACTTCACCGACGTCACGAGGAACATCATCACCGGTGCGCAGGCGCCGGCGGGGCCAGCCGCGGAGGAGACGCCATGAGCAGGACCGCACCGGACGGGCACGACCACCGGCGCAGCACTCCGGAACAGGCGCTGGCGCCGCACCTCGAGCCGGACTGGGTGCAGGAGTTCGTCCTCGAGCTCCGGCTCCGCGGGGTCGGCGGCGGCCTCATCGGCGAGGCCCTCAGCGAGGCGGACGCGCACTGCGCGGACAGCGGCGCCGGCGCCGGGGAGGTGTTCGGCGACCCGGTGGCCTACGCGCGGACGCTGGACCTGCCGGTGCGGGAGGACCAGACCTCCACGACCGCCATGCTCGGCGCCATGGCCCCGACGGGGGTGCAGGTGGCCGGGGCGCTCCTGCTCGTGAACGGGGTCCTCCGCTGGCGCCTCGGGCAGGACGTCGGGGTGACCGTCGGCCTGCTCGCCGACCTCGCCCTGCTGCTGGTCCTCGGCCTGGTGCTCGCCCGGTTCAGCGAGCCGCTGCTGCGGGGCCTGGTGCGCCACCCACTGGTCGCCGGGGCGGTGTTCGCGCTGGTCGTCACGGCCACCACCGTGCCGTTGCTCCTGCTCGACGGGGAGCTGGCCCAGCTCTCCGCACCGCTGGCGACGGCGGCCGGTGGCGCGGTCCTGCTGGCCGGGGCGGGGTGGGAGCTGGCCCAGCACCGTCGGGGCGGTCTGGACGACCCGATCACCCCGCCCCTGGGGAGGACCGGCCCCGACGGTGCCCCGGAACCGGGCGCAGGTGGCCGGTGGTCCTCCCCGCTCCTCGCCGTCGGCTGCTGGACCGCGCTCAGCCTGGCCGCCATCTGGTGGTCCTGACCCGGTAGGAGCCACACCCCGCGCGGCCGGCCCCGGCACGGGATCCGGGGGCGCACCGGGAGACGCGGGAGGATGGCCGAACGACGACGAGCCGCCCGCCGGTTCCCCCCGGCGGGCGGCTCGTTCGGTCGAACGGCTCAGCCGGCGGCGGGCTCCTGGCACTCCAGCCCCTCGACGGCGGCGACGTCGCGCAGGATGGCCGACAGCTCGGTGGAGGTCCACGCCTCGCAGCAGTCGCAGCTGCCGCTCTCGGTGAAGACGATGTCCAAGCGCGTCGGGAACGGAAAGTAATGAGGTCAGGACGGAACGTCGGCCACGGCGCGCCGGGGGACGATCGGTCCGCCCGGCGGCTCAGTCCCAGAGGCCCCGCGCGCCACTCCTGCCCCGCGCGGAGGGCACGAGGCGGTCGGCGACAGCGCCCGTGGCGAAGGAGTAGACCGCCTTGTGCAGCACGTCGACGACCTGGTCGGGCCGGCTCCACGTCCACGGCGGGGCGCCGACGCCGGTGGTGTTCTCCAGCGTCTGGTCGACCGCCAGCCGCACCGAGGTGTGCCAGGCGTTCGCCCGCCAGCCGCGCAGGCCGGCCGCCGCCCAGACCCCGCGCAGCGCACCGACCGCGGCGCCGGTGCCCCAGTGCATGAGGTGGTTGCGCACCGGCGGGCGCGCCGACTCCGGCAGCCGGCGTCCGGTGGTCAGCGCGGTCAGCGTGCGGCCCGGCACGTAGGAGTTCGGCCGGCCGGTGAGCTGCTGCTCCAGCTTCTCCCCCGCCGTCATCACCGCGACGCCGGCGAGGCCGGCCAGGGCACCACGGACTGCTGCTCGTCCCCACATGGGCCCGGGCCTACCCGCGCGGCGGCCCGGCGCCACCGCAGGGACGAGGGCGGCCGGCCGCAGGGACGAGGGGCAGACACGACCCGAGGCCGCCCGCCGGTTCCCCCGGCGGACGGCCTCGAGTCGATCGGACCGGGCAGTGCTCAGCCGGCCAGCGGCTCCTGGCACTCGAGCGCCTCGACGACGGCGACGTCGCGCAGGATCGCGGCGAGCTCGGCGGAGGTCCACGCCTCGCAGCAGTCGCACGCGCCGGTGTCGGTGAAGCTGCGCAGGCCCAGGCTGCCGCCGGCCTGGTCCTCGGCGAGGGCGAGCTGCCCGTCGGCCGGGTTGCGGTGGCAGCGGCAGGAGGCGGCGCACATGCCCAGCCCCCACCCGGAGACGATCACGGACGGGCCGTTCTCGTGGACCTTGCCCAGCTGGAAGATCGAGGGCTTCTGTCGGTACGTCATGGCTGTGCTCCCCTCGCCGTCCTGCCGGAGCAGGGGGTCGTCGTCGGCGTCAGGGAAAAAGTAGACCGGAATCGCGTTTCGAGCCGGTGACTCACGGGAAGGAAACGCCGTTTCGGGGTTCACGGTGTGCACCCGTCCCACTCGTCGCGCTCGTCCCACCTGTCCCGGTCCTCGCGGCGCCCGCTGGTCACGCCGGCCGGTGGCGGTCCACGTGCCCCTGGGTGGCGACCGGGTCCCGGACGCAGGGACGGCCGCCTCCCCCGGAGGGGAGGCGGCCGTCCGCGAGCGTGCTCAGCGGCCGGTGAGGTCGACCTCGGGGTAGAGCGGGTGGGCGCCGACGATCTCGGCGGCCCGGGTGCGCACGCGCTCGGCCACCGTCGCGTCGAGCCGGTACTTGACCTTGGAGTCGCCCTCGGGCCGGGTGTTGCCCAGCACGTCGGCGATCAGGTCGCCCACCTCGGCCAGCTCGGCCTCGCGCAGCCCGCGGGTGGTCAGCGCGGGGGTGCCCAGCCGGACGCCGGTGGTGTACCAGGGGCCGTTCGGGTCGGCCGGGACGGCGTTGCGGTTGGTGACCAGGCCGGCGTCCAGCAGCGCGGACTCGGCCTGCCGGCCGGTCAGCCCGAAGGTGCGCACGTCCATCAGCACCAGGTGGTTGTCGGTGCCGCCGGTGACCAGCCGGACGCCGCGCTTCTGCAGCCCCCCGGCCAGCGCCTGGGCGTTGTCGACGATCTGCTGGGCGTAGCCGGCGAACTCCGGACGGCGGGCCTCGGCGAAGGCGACCGCCTTGGCGGCCATCACGTGCGGCAGCGGGCCACCGAGCACCATCGGGCAGCCGCGGTCGACCGAGGGCGCGTACTCGTCGGTGCACAGCACCATGCCGCCGCGCGGCCCGCGCAGCGACTTGTGCGTGGTGGTGGTGACGACGTCGGCGTGCGGCACCGGGTCGAAGTCACCGGTGAGCACCTTGCCGGCGACCAGGCCGGCGAAGTGGGCCATGTCGACCATGAGCGTGGCGCCGACCTCGTCGGCGATCTCCCGCATCTTCGCGAAGTCCACCCGGCGCGGGTAGGCGGAGTAGCCGGCGACCAGGATCAGCGGGCGGAACTCGCGGGCCCGCTCGCGCAGCGCGGCGTAGTCGATCAGCCCGGTCTCCGGGTCGGTGCCGTAGCTGGACTGCTCGAACATCTTGCCGGAGATGTTCGGCCGGAAGCCGTGGGTGAGGTGCCCACCGGCGTCCAGGGACATGCCCAGCATCCGCTGGGTGCCGAAGGACCGGCGCAGCCGCTCCCAGTCCTCCTCGGTCATCGCGTCGACGTTCTTCACGCCGGCCTCGGCCAGCGCGGGGGTCTCGACCCGGTGGGCCAGGATCGACCAGAAGGCGACCAGGTTGGCGTCGATGCCCGAGTGCGGCTGCACGTAGGCGTGGTCGGCGCCGAAGAGCTCGCGGGCGTGCTCGGCGGCGAGCCGCTCCACCGTGTCGACGTTCTGGCAGGCGGCGTAGAACCGGCGCCCCACGGTGCCCTCGGCGTACTTGTCGCTCAACCAGTTGCCCATGGCCAGCAGCACGGCCGGGGAGGCGTAGTTCTCGCTGGCGATGAGCTTGAGGCTCTCGCGCTGGTCGGTGAGCTCCTGCCCGATCGCCGCGGCGACCCGCGGCTCGACCTGCGCGATGACGTCGAGGGCGCTGGTGAAGGCGGCCGTCTCGCGGGTGACGGTGCTGGTCATGGCTCTCCTCCGGGAGGACGACGGGGAGCCCAGGCGCGCGGCACGGCTTCGGAGCCGCTCCCCGGTGGTCGTCCACCTGTCTGCGCCAGTCACGGCCCGGTTCCCAGGGTAGCCAGCCCGCCGGGTGGTGGGCCAGAGCGGTGCTGCTCGGCGACCGCCTCCGTGGTGACCGTCACTCCCCGCTGCGGCGACGACCGCCCCCTGCTTGACAAACCCGCTTGCCGCAGCGGCAATGAAGGGGTGACGGACGACGGCGCCCTGCCCCAGGAGGTGCTCGACGCGGTCGGGCCGCGGCTGCGGGCGCTCCGGCAGCAGCGGCAGGTGACCCTCGCCCAGGTGTCGGCGGCCACCGGCATCTCGGTGAGCACGCTGTCCCGGCTGGAGTCCGGTGGCCGGCGGCCCACCCTGGAGCTGCTGCTGCCGCTGGCCCGGGTGCACCAGGTGACCCTCGACGAGCTGGTCGACGCCCCACCCACCGGGGACCCTCGGGTGCACGCCCGGCCGATCGTGCGGCACGGCGTCACCCACCTGCCGCTCACCCGCCGCCCCGGTGGCGTGCAGGCGTTCAAGATGATCTTCCCGCCGGGCGTCCACACCGAGGACCGGACGCAGAAGACCCACGAGGGCTACGAGTGGATGTACGTGCTCTCCGGGCAGCTGCGGCTGCAGCTCGCCGAGCACGACCTCACCCTCGGCCCCGGCGAGGTCGTCGAGTTCGACACCCGCACCCCGCACTGGTTCGGCAACACCAGCAGCTCGCCCGCCGAGGCGCTGGCGCTGTTCGGCCCGCAGGGCGAGCGGATGCACGTCCGCGCCCGCCCGGCCCGCGGCGCGGACTGACCGGTCCGTCACCTCCCGGCGGTGTTCCGGACACCTCGCGGGGTAGTCGACCCCCCATGTCGATGAGCGCACCGATCGAGCCCGACCTGCCGCACCGCGACCAGGGGATCCCCGCCGCCGACCCCGGAGCCGGGGCCCCGGACACCGCCGAGGGGTTCGGCATCGGCGGCGAGGAACCGGACACCCCCGAGCAGGCCGGCGACCAGCAGGCCGGGGAGCAGCAGCGGGAGGCCGCCGAGCCCGAGCACACGGCCTTCCGCACCCCCGACCCCGACGAGGTCGGCCCCGAGCAGTAGCCCCGCCGTCGCCGTTGTGCACCGGCCGTCACTCCCGCTCCGGCGGAACCGACGACCAGGGCACAACGGCGGGCGGGCCCGGGACCCGTCAGCTGGCGGCACCCCTTCGCCGCTTCCGGCCCCGGTCCGCTCCTCCCTCGCTGGCGCTCGGTCGATGCTCCCGGGACCGTCAGCTGGCGGCACCCCTTCGCCGCTTCCGGCCCCGGTCCGCTCCTCCCTCGCTGGCGCTCGGTCGATGCTCCCGGGACCGTCAGCTGGCGGGGGACACCGAGCTCATGTTGAAGTCCGGCACCCGCAGCGTCGGCATCGCGGCGCGGGTGAACCAGTCGTTCCACTCCCGCGGCAGGGTCCGCTCGGTGACGCTCGCCTGGGTGGCCCGGGCGAGCAGGTCGACCGGCGACTCGTTGAAGCGGAAGTTGTTCACCGCGCCGGTGACCTCCCCGTTCTCCACCAGGAAGACGCCGTCGCGGGTCAACCCGGTGAGCAGCAGGGTCTGCGGGTCGACCTCGCGGATGTACCAGAGGGTGGTGAGCAGCAACCCCCGCTCGGTCCCCGCGATCATCTCCGCCTGCGAGGCGGTGGCGTTCGGGTCGGTGAGGATCAGGTTGTCGACGGCCGCGGTCGCCGGGGCGGTCTGCCTCAGCGCCCAGGCCCGCGGCCGGATCAGGTTGGTCAGCACGCCTTCGCGGATCCAGTCGACGGCCGGCGTCGCCATGCCGTTGTCGAACACCGACGCCGACCCCGACGAGCCACCGACCACCTGGAACGGAGCGGCCTCCAGGCCGGCGGCGTTCGGGTCGCTGCGCAGCGTGAGCGGCAGCTGGGCGAGCCGGTCACCGATCCGGTTGCCACCGCCGGCCCGGGCGTAGACGCTGCGGCCCTCGTCGGCGTCCCGCGCCGCCATCGTCCAGTACGCGTAGATCATCAGATCGCTCACCGCCGACGGCGGTAGCAGCGTCTCGTACCGGCCCGCGGGCAGCTCGACCCGCCGCTGCGACCAGGCCATCTTCTGCTGCACCTCGGCGGCCAGCGCCGCGACCGAGACGTCGGAGAAGTCGCGGGTGCCGACACCGGCCCACACCGACCGGCCGAAGTCGCGGTCCTTGCCGTTGAGCTCGACCCGGCCGGTGGGCTGATCGTGCCGCAGCCGCAGCCCGGTCGAGGTGCCCAGGTAGGTCGTGGCCATCGAGTGCTCGGCGAAGCCGAACAGCAACTCGTCGCGGCCGCGGGCCCCGGCGAACGCCTCGCCCAGCGCGGGGGCGAACTCGCCGAACACGCCGATCGAGGTCTCCGCCGGCGGGGCGTCCCAGTCTCCGGCGCCGGGCGACGCTCCGCTGTCCCCGGGGGTGACCAGCGGCATCACGTCCTCGGCCGGGCCGGCGTCGCGGGCGGCCTGCTCGCTCATCGCGACCAGCTCGGCGACGTCCGGGGTGCCGGTGCGGGCGACCGTGCCCACGGCCGTCCCGGCGCCGCCGTCGACGAAGCTGATGACGACGACCTGGCGGGACCGCATCGCCCCGTTGGTGGTGAGGCTGTTGGACGCCCAGCGCAGGTTGGCCTCCGAGCTCTCCACCACGTAGGTGACCTGCCCGTCGACCGTCGACGCCGCCAGCGCCTGCTCGACGATCTCCTGTGGCTTCATCGGCCGGACTCCTGCGCGGTGTTGAGGATCGTGGTGTTCTCGAACAGCGCGACCGGGCAGCCGTGGCTGACCGCCGCGGTCTGGCCGGGCTGGGCCTTGCCGCAGTTGAGGGCGCCCCCCAGCTGATAGGTCTGCGGTCCGCCGACGACCCTCATCGAGCCCCAGAAGTCCGTCGTCGTCGCCTGGTAGGCGACGTCGCGCAGCTGACCGGCGAGCCGGCCGTGCTCGATCCGGTAGAACCGCTGCCCGGTGAACTGAAAGTTGTAGCGCTGCATGTCGATCGACCAGCTCTTGTCGCCGACGACGTAGATGCCGCGCTCGACGCCGGCGATGAGCTCCTCGGTGGCGGGGCCGGCCGGGTCGGGCTGCAGGGAGACGTTGGCCATCCGCTGCACCGGCACGTGCGCGGCAGAGTCGGCGAAGGCGCATCCGTTGGAGCGGTCCATGCCCCGCAGCCGGGCCATGTTCCGGTCGACCTGGTAGCCGACCAGGACGCCGTCCCGGATGAGGTCCCACTGCTGGCCGGCGACGCCCTCGTCGTCCCAGCCGACGGTGGACAGCCCGTGCTCGGCGGTGCGGTCACCGGTGACGTTCATCAGCGGCGAGCCGTACTGCAGGGTGCCGAGCTTGTCGGGCGTGGCGAAGGAGGTGCCGGCGTAGGCGGCCTCGTAGCCCAGCGCGCGGTCGAGCTCGGTGGCGTGGCCGATCGACTCGTGGATGGTCAGCCACAGGTTCGTCGGGTCGACGACGAGGTCGTACCGGCCGGCCTCGACCGAGGGCGCCTTGGTCTTCTCCCGCAGCAGCTCGGGGATCTCGGCGAGCTCACCGCGCCAGTCCCAGTGGCCGCCGGTGAGGTACTCCCAGCCGCGGCCGACCGGCGGGGCGAGGGTCCGCATCGACTCGAACGACCCGGTGGCCCGGTCGACGGTGAGCGCGGTGAACTCCGGCTCGATCCGCACCCGCTGCTGGCGGGTACGGGTGCCGGCGGTGTCGGCGTAGAACTTCTGCTCCTTGACCTGCAGCACGCTGCTCTGCACGTGCTCCACGCCGTCGCCGGCCAGCAGCTGCTCGGACAGCTCGGTCATCAGCGCCGTCTTCTCCGCGTCTGCGACGGCGAACGGGTCGACCTCGTAGGACGAGACCCACTCGCCGTCGTAGCTCGGTTCCGGGGCCAGCTCGACCCGGTCGGTGTTGACCGCCGCGGAGACCTGCGCGACGGCGACCGCCTCCTCGGCGAGCCGCACCGCCTCGGCCGCGGTGAGCACCACCCCGGCGGCGAAGCCCCAGGTGCCCTCGTACACGACCCGGACGGCGAGGCCCAGGTCCTGGCCGTCGGCCAGCGACTCCAGCCGGGCGTCGCGCAGCCGGACGGACTGGGTGCGAACCCGCTCGACCCGCAGGTCGGCGTGCTCGCACCCCAGGTCGACGGCCCGGGTCAGCGCGGCGTCGGCGAGGGCGGACAGCGGGAGGGCGAGGAACGACTCGTCCACCGATCGGGGTTGTGCCACGCACCTGTGTCTACCAGGCATCGACGGCGGCCCCGCCGGGTAGCCGGTCGGGCATGACCGCGCCGGCAGACGACGTCACGCTCACCTTCGGCGGCACCGCGACGACGCTGCTGCGGCTGGGCCCGTTCACGCTGCTCACCGACCCGAACTTCCTGCACCGCGGCCAGCGGGCGCACCTGGGGTACGGCCTGCGCAGCAAGCGGCTCACCGACCCGGCGCTGGTGCCGGCCCAGCTCCCGGAGCTGGACGCGATCCTGCTGTCCCACATGCACGGCGACCACTGGGACCGGATCGCCACCCGCGCGCTGCCGAAGGAGACCCCGGTGGTCACCACCCCCGAGGCGGCGCGCTGCCTGGGCAAGCGCGGCTTCGCCCAGACCTCCGACCTGCGGCCCTGGCAGACCCACGAGATCGGCTCCGGCGACGACGCCCTGCGGATCACCTCGGTGCCGGGGGTGCACGGGCCGGGCCCGCTCGCCCGGTTGCTGCCGGAGGTGATGGGCAGCGTGCTGGAGCTGGTGCGCGGCGGAGAAGTGACCTGGCGCGGCTACGTCAGCGGCGACACCCTCTACCGCCCGACGCTGGGCGAGGTGCTGCAGCGCTGCGGGCCGCTGGACGTGCTGATCCCGCACCTGGGCGGCACCAGGATCGCCGGCATCACGGTGACCATGGACGCGCAGCAGGGCGCCGACCTGGTCGAGCTGCTGCAGCCGCCGGTGACGGTGCCGGTGCACTTCGACGACTACGGGGTGTTCGCCAGCCCGCTGGGCGACTTCGTCGCCGAGGTGGCGCGCCGCCGGGCACCGGGGGAGATCCGCACCGTGGGTCGCGGTCAGACGATCTCGCTGCGCGCCTGATCATCCCCCGGCACGACGCCGGCCCGGCCGGAGATCGTCCCGGTCACCACCGCGGTGACCCGCGGTTCACCCGGGCGGTCGAGGCGTACGAACGTCGCGCGGCGGGCACCCCCGGGCGATGCGACCACTGATCCGCGCCAGCGCCCAGGTCGAGGCCGAGACCTGGGACGACCCGGTGCGCGGCAAGGTGTCCTTCCGGGTGCTGTTCAGCCAGGACCGGACGCCGACCGCCGCGCTCTACACCGGCCTGACCGAGCTCACCCCCGACGGCTGGCTGGGCCTGCACCGGCACAGCGCCACGGAGGTCTACCACGTCGTCGAGGGCAGCGGCATCGTCAGCCTCGACGGGGTGGAGCACCCGGTGACGGCCGGTTCGGCGGTGTTCATCCCCGGCGACACCGAGCACGGCATCCGCAACACCGGCTCGGGGCCGCTGCGGTTCGTGTACGCGTTCCCGACCGACTCGTTCGACGACGTCCGGTACCGCTTCTCCGCGGAGGAGTGACCGCCCCGGTCAGCGGCCGGCGAGCCGCATCGCCCGGGTCTGCACGTCGGCGCGCAGCTCGGCCTCGTCGACCGTCGTCGACACCCCGTCGCGGACGACCTGCCGCCCGGCCACCCAGGTGTCCCGCACGTGCCGGGAGCCGACCGACCAGACCAGGTGGGTGAGCAGGTCGGTGACCTCCCCGACCGGGACGAACGCGATGTCCTCGGTGTCGACGTGCACCAGGTCCGCCCGCCGCCCGGGGGTGAGCTGGCCGAGGTCCTCCCGGCCGATCGCCGCGGCCGCCCCGCCGGTGGCCAGCCAGAAGGCCTCCGGCGCGGTGAGCGCCGTGGCATCCCGCTCGCGCAGCCGGGCCAGCTGGGCGGCCAGCCGCAGGTCCTCGAAGAGGTCCAGGTTGTCGTTGGACGCCGGCCCGTCGGTGCCCATGCCGACCCGGATGCCCAGGTCGAGCATGTCGCGCAGCCGGGCGGTGCCGCTGGCCAGCTTGCTGTTGCTGCCCGGGCAGTGCGCCACGGCGACGTCGTACTCGCGCCACAGCTCCAGGTCGCCGTCGTCCATGTGCACGCAGTGCGCGGCCACCACCCGGCCGCCGAGCACGTCGTGGCTGGCCAGCAGCTGCGGCACGCTCTGGCCGTGCTGGGCCAGCAGGTCGGCGCCCTCGGCCGTGGTCTCGGCGACGTGGGTGGTGAGCAGCAGGCCGTGCTCGCGCGCCACCTCGGCCGCCCGGGTGAGCACCGTCAGCGGGACCGTGTAGGCCGAGTGGGGACCGATGCCCCACTCGACCTGGTCGTCGCCGGTGCCGGCCGACGCGGCCGCCCGCGCCAGCTGCTCGTCGAAGGTGCCGAACCCGGGCAGGCCGATCAGCGGGTGGGTGATCACGCCGCGCGCTCCGGTGCGCCGCACCGCCGCGGCCATCCGCTCGGGGTGGAAGTACATCTCGACGCTGGTGGTCACCCCGTGCCGCAGCATCTCCGCCGACGCGGCGGTCATCGCCACCTCGACGTCCTCCGGGGTCAGGTTCGCCTCCCGCGGCCACATCACCTCCCGCAGCCACCGGTCCAGCGGCAGCCCCTCGCCCTGCCCGCGGAACAGCACCATCGGCGCGTGCGAGTGGGTGTTCACCATGCCGGGGGTGAGGACCCCGGGCAGCGCGGTCACCTCGGCGCCGGGGGCGTCCGGCGCGTCGGAGGCACCGCCGACCCAGCGGATGAGCCCGTCCTCGACGTCCAGCACGGCGTCGGGGACGACGGTGCCGGCCCGGTCGCCGACGACGACGGCGCGGGCGGTGAAACGCTGCAGCATGAGAGCTGAACCTAGCCGGGCTGCGCCCGCGAGGCAGGGCGGACGCCCAGGTGACCCGGATACCGTGACGCCATGCACCCCCTCGCCCGGTCTGCCGAGGTGCTGGCCGCCACCTCCGACGAGGGTGGCATCACCGGCTTCCTGCTCGACCTGATCGAGAAGCTGGGGGCGGTGGGCGTCGGCCTGACCATCCTGATCGAGACGGTCGTCCCGCCGATCCCCAGCGAGGCGGTGCTCGGCGCCGCCGGGGTGCTGATCAACGACGGCCGGATGTCCGTCGTGCCGGTGATCATCTGGGCCACGATCGGGTCGGTGCTGGGCGCCACGGCCCTGTACTGGGTGGGCCGCCTGCTGGGTCCCCGCCGGTCGCACGCCTTCCTCGACCGGCTGCCGCTGGTGGAGACCTCCGACGTCGACCGGGCCTTCGAGTGGTTCGACCGGCACGGGCGGGGCGCGGTGTTCTTCGGCCGGATGGTGCCGATCGTGCGCAGTTTCGTCTCGGTGCCGGCCGGCGTGGTGAAGATGCGCTTCTGGCAGTTCCTGCTGTTCACCGCCGCGGGCAGCCTGCTGTGGAACTGCCTGCTGATCGGGCTGGGCGTGGCGGCCGGCGACTTCGTGCAGGCCAATCTGCAGTACCTGGACTACGCGGTGGTGGCCGCGGCCGTCATCGCGGTGGGCTGGTTCGTCTACAAGAAGGTGACCGGCCAGTACCGGCGTCCGCCGGATGCCGGTACCCACCTGCCCCTCGACCGGATGGACCAGCCGTGACCGGACCCCGCACCCGACCGGACGTCGTCGCCTTCGACGTCAACGAGACCCTGCTCGACCTCGCGCCGGTGCAGGCCGCACTGGCCGAGCGCGGGCAGCCCGACCACCTGCTGACCACGGTGTTCGCCCGGACCCTGGTCACCGGGTTCGCGGCCGCCACCGTGGGCACCTGGTGCCGGTTCCGCGACGCGTTCGAGACGTCGCTGGCGCAGCTGGCCGGCCTGCCGGCCGCCGAGTGCTCGGCGGTCGCCGACGCGTTCATGGAGCTCTCGCCGCACCCGGACGTCGAGCCGGCGCTGCGCCGACTGGCCGAGGGCGGGGTGCGGGCGGTGACGCTGAGCCACGGCTCCCCCGGCGTCGCCGAGGCCGGGCTCTCCCGGGGCGGGGTGACGCCGCTGGTCGAGCGGACGCTCAGCACCGAGTCGATCCGCGCCTGGAAGCCCAACCGGGAGGCCTACCTGTGGGCCGCCGGGATCTGCGACGTGGCACCGGAGCGGATGGCGCTGGTGGCCGCCCACTCCTGGGACGTGCTCGGCGCCGGGCGGGCCGGGCTGACCACCGGCTGGGTGGCCCGCACCGAGCAGGTGCCCGCCGGGGTGTTCGAGCCGCCGCACGTGCAGGGCCGGTCGCTGCCCGAGGTGGTCGACGCCCTGCTCGCCCTGCCCGCTCCCGGGTGAGCGCCGCGCACGAGGTCCCCACCCCGCTGGGCCCGGCCCGGGTGCACCGCGACGACCCCGCCGGTGACGTGCGCGGCACCCTCGCGCTCGGCCACGGTGCCGGCGCCGGCAGCGGCACCGCCGACCTGCTGGCCGTCTCGGCCGCGGCCTGCGCGGCCGGCTGGCGGGTGCTGCGGATCGACCAGCCGTGGGTGGTGGCCGGCAAGCGGATCGCGCCCGCCCCGGCACGGCTGGACGAGGGCTGGACGGCGGTGCTCGCCCACCTGCGGGACGACGGCGCGCTGACCGGCCCGCTGGTGCTCGGCGGCCGCAGCGCCGGCGCCCGGGTCGCCTGCCGCACCGCCGGGGCGCTCGGCGCCGCGGGCGTGCTCGGGCTGGCCTTCCCGCTGCACCCGCCGGGCAAGCCGGAGAAGAGCCGCGCCGTCGAGCTGCTGGGGGTCGCCGCCCCGCTGCTGGTCGTGCAGGGGGAGACCGACGCCTTCGGCCGGCCGGCCGAGGTCGAGGCGGTGGTGCCCGGCCGGGTGCAGGCCGTCCCCGGCGACCACGGCCTGAAGAAGGACCCCGCCGCGGTCGCCACCGCCGTCGTCGACTGGCTGCGCACCCTGCCCGGCTGATCCGGGCGACCGCGCCACCAGGGCTCACCCCCCCAGCACAGTCGTGCTCTGCCCACCGGGAGTGGGCAGAGCACGACTGTCCGCGGAGTGACCACCGCCCGGCCCGCTGGTGCTCTGCTCACCTGGGGTGAGCAGAGCACAAGCGCGCTGGGCAGGTGTCCCGGCGGTGCCGGATCAGGTGGTCCGAGCGGCTGCCCGGTGCCCGGCGTCCAGTGCGCGGAAACGGGCCAGCGCCACGACCGAGACGACCGGCCCGGCGGCCAGCAGCACCAGCGTCCACCGCCAGGTGACCAGCTCGGCGAGGTAGGGCAGCGCGCTGATCGTCACCACGGTGAGCAGGAACCCGGTGGCGGTCTGCACGGTCAGCGCGGTGCCCACCCAGCGGCGGTCGGCGACCTCGCTGAGCAGCGTCGAGTACATCGCCGAGTCGGCGATCACCGCCGCACCCCACACGCAGACGAACACCGCCAGCGCCGGCGTCGGCCACGACCAGGCCCACGGCGAGAGCAGGCAGCACACCCCGCTGGTCGCCACCGCCACCGCCGCCACCGGTGCACGCCCCCGCCGTCCGGCCAGCCAGCCGGCGAGCACGCAGCCGGCCGCGCCGCACAGGCCGAAGGCGACCAGCGCGAGCAGCGCCACCGCCGACGCCGACGTCCCCGGCGCCACCTCGGCGCGGGAAGCGGTCAGCCAGGCGGTCGCCCAGGCCCACAGCGCGTAGAGCTCCCACATGTGGCCCAGGTAGGCGAGGTTCACCAGCCGCGGGCGGGCCGCGCGGAACCCGTCCAGCGCCTGCGCCGCGCGCGGGGGAGTGCCGACCGCCAGGTGCGGCCCGGCGCGCAGCAGCGCCACCGCCAGCAGCCCGGCCACCGCGCCGCAGCCCGCGGCGACCCCCAGCACCGCGCGCCACCGCTCACCGATCAGCCCGACGAACAGCTGGGGGAGCAGCGACCCGAGGGTCAGCGCCCCGACCAGCACGCCGAGCGCCAGCCCGCGGCCCCGCGCACCGAACCACGAGGCCATCAGCTTCATGCCGATCGGGTAGACCAGCGCGAGACCCGCGCCGGTCAGGAAGCGCAGCACCCCGCCCGTCAGCGGGCCCTCGGCCACGGTGGCCACCAGCAGCGTGCAGCCGGCCGAGCCCAGCGCCCCCGCGGCGAACAGCCGCTCCGGGCGCACCCGGTCGGCCAGCCCGGTCACCGCCGAGGTCAGCGCCCCGGCGACGAAGCCCAGCTGCACGGCGACCGTGAGCGCCACGCCGCCGCCGGTACCCAGCCCCCAGTCGACGCGCAGCAACGGCAGCACCGCCGAGGCGGAGAACCACACCGCCAGCGCCAGCACCTGGGTGAGCGCGATCAGCGCCAGCTGCCGGCGTGGGCCGGTGCGCGCGACGTCGAGGGGTTGCACCGGCACGCCGGTCAGCGTGCCCGGTCGCGGTCCGGCCGTCGCGCCCGGCGCCCGGTGTCGCACCGAGCACCTACTCTCGGGGGCATGGGACCCGGTGGACAGCCCGACATGCAGCAGATCCTCAAGCAGGCGCAGCAGATGCAGCAGCAGCTCGCCGCCGCGCAGGAGGAGCTCGCCCAGGCCGAGGTGACCGGCTCCGCCGGTGGCGGCCTGGTGACCGCGACGATGACCGGCAGCGGCGAGGTCACCGCGGTGACCATCGCGCCGGCCGCGGTCGACCCCGACGACGTCGAGACCTTGCAGGACCTCGTCGTGGCCGCCCTCCGCGACGCCCAGCGCGCCGTCAGCGACCTGACCGCCTCCACCATGGGACCGCTGGCCGGCGGCCTCGGCGGTGGTGGCGGCGGCGGCCTGGGCCTGCCCGGCTTCTGATCCACCCCCGCGGGGCCCCGGCCGCGGCCGGTCCCCGCCCCTGTCTCTGCCCTTCCCGAGGAGAACCGTGTACGAGGGCGCTGTCCAGGACCTGATCGACGAGCTCGGGCGGCTGCCCGGCGTCGGGCCCAAGAGTGCGCAGCGCATCGCCTTCCACCTGCTGGCCGCCGAGTCGGCCGACGTGGGGCGGCTGGTGGCGGCCCTGCAGCGGGTGCAGGCCGAGGTCCGCTTCTGCGTGACCTGCTACAACGTCGCCGAGGGCGAGCAGTGCCGGATCTGCCGCGACCCGCGGCGCTCCCTCGACGTCATCTGCGTCGTCGAGGAGCCCAAGGACGTCGTCGCGATCGAGCGCACCCGGGAGTTCCGCGGGCGCTACCACGTGCTGGGCGGCGCGATCAGCCCGATCGAGGGCATCGGCCCCGACGACCTGCGGGTCAAGGAGCTGATGACCCGGCTGATGGACGGCACCGTCACCGAGCTGATCATCGCCACCGACCCGAACCTCGAGGGCGAGGCGACCGCCGCCTACCTGGCCCGGCTGGTCGGGCCGCTCGGGCTGGCCGTCTCCCGGCTGGCCAGCGGTCTGCCGGTGGGTGGTGACCTGGAGTACGCCGACGAGGTCACCCTGGGCCGGGCCTTCGAGGGCCGCCGCCGCATCGACGCCTGAAAGGACCCCGCTGCCCCCCACTGCTCGCAGGCTCGCAGCGGGCCCCTGCAGCAGGGCCGCTCCAGCACGTCACCGGTGGTTGAGGGTTCGATCACAGCGGGGTCTCGGAAGTGGCGGCTGCCGCGGGGGCTTGGCACTCTGGACGGGTGGTCGAGCCGGGTTCGCTGACGCGTCGTCGCGCCGTGGACCTGATGCGCGTCGCCAGCACGCTCTGACACCGCGCCGTCCCCCTCTCCGCGGAGAGGCTCCCGGACGGCGGCCGTGCGCGACGACGCCGGCCTCCGGGAAACAGTGCCCGACCGCCCGCACCTGCCCGAGGACCCAGCCCCCATGATCGAGCTGTCCGACGTCCGCAAGGTCTTCCCCGCCCGCCGCGGTGCCGGCGAGGTGGTCGCCGTCGACGGCGTGAGCCTGTCGGTCGCCCGCGGCGAGTTCGCCGGCGTCGTCGGCCCCAGCGGCTCGGGCAAGAGCACGCTGGCCCGGCTGGTGAACCTGCTGGAGCGGCCGACCTCGGGCACGGTCGCCGTCGACGGGCAGGTGCTCACCGACCTCGACGACGACGGTGTCCGCCGGGCCCGCCGCAGCGTCGGCATGATCTTCCAGCACTTCCACCTGCTCGACTCCCGCACCGCCGCCGGCAACGTCGAGCACCCGCTGGAGCTGGCCGGCGTGGGCCGTGCCGAGCGCCGCGCGCGGGTCGCCGAGCTGCTCGACCTGGTCGGGCTGGCCGACCGGCACGGGTCCCGGCCCGGGCAGCTCTCCGGCGGGCAGAAGCAGCGGGTCGCCATCGCCCGGGCGCTCGCCGCCCGGCCCAGCGTGCTGCTGTGCGACGAGGCGACCTCCGCGCTGGACCCGGGGAGCACCGCCGGCGTGCTCGACCTGCTCCGCACCGTCCGCGCCGAGCTCGGCCTCACCGTGCTGCTGATCACCCACGAGATGGCCGTGGTGAAGGCCGTCTGCGACAGCGCCGTGCTGATGTCGGCCGGCCGGGTGGTCGACGGCGGCCCGCTCGCCGAGGTGCTCACCCGCCCGGACTCCCCGCTGGCCGCCCAGCTGGTGCCCGCACCGCCGGTCGACCCCACCGCCGACGGCGACCTGGTGGCGGTCACCGTCACCGACGCCGCCCCCGAGGCGCCGGTGCTGCGCGTCCTCGCCGGCGAGCTGGGGCTGTCGGTCGAGGTGGCCGGTGGCTCGGTGGAGTCCGTCGCCGGCCGCCGGTTCGGTCGGCTGGTGCTGCGGGTGCAGGGCGACGACGGCGGCCGGCTGGACACGGCGCTGACCCGGCTGCGCGCCGAGGGCGCGCTGGTCGAGCGGGCCGTGCCGGGTGGGCGGCCCCCGCTGCCCGGCGCCGACGACGAGCCCGACGACGATCCCGGGCCGCCCGACGTCCAGCAGTTCGCCGACGCCCCGGAGGTGCAGCGGTGAACTGGGACCGGATCGCCCCCCAGCTGGTCGACGCCACCGTCGAGACCCTGTACATGGTCGGGGTCTCCACCGTGCTCACCGTGCTGCTCGGCGTCCCGCTCGGCGTGCTGCTCACGGTCACCGCGCCGGGCGCGCTGGCCCCGCACCCGATGCTCAACCGGCTGCTCGGCCTGGTGGTCAACCTGGGCCGCTCGCTGCCGTTCATCATCCTGCTGGTGCTGGTCGCCCCGGTCACCCGCGGCATCGTGGGGACGACGATCGGGTCGACCGCGACCATCGTGCCGCTCACCATCGGCGCCGTCCCGTTCCTGGCCCGCCTGGTCGAGACCAGCCTGCGCGAGGTGGCGCACGGCAAGGTCGAGGCCACCCTCGCCATGGGCGCCCGCCGGCGCGACGTCGTCCGCACCGTGCTGCTGCCCGAGGCGCTGCCGTCGGTGGTCGCCGGCGTCACGGTCACCGTCGTCGCGCTGATCAGCTACTCGGCGATGGCCGGGGCGATCGGCGGCGGTGGGCTCGGCGACTTCGCCATCCGCTACGGCTACCAGCAGTTCCGCACCGACATCACCGTGGTCACCGTCGTGGTGCTGCTCGTCGTCGTCCAGGCCCTGCAGTGGGCCGGCGACCGCTGGGCCCGCCACCTCGCCCACGCCTGACCCCACACCCACCGAGCAACAGAATAGGAACCCCATGCGCTCGAAGCTGGCCCTGACCGCCGCCGCGGTCACCACCGCCCTGACCCTCACCGCCTGCGGAGGCGGCGACGCCGAGCTGTCGTCCGCCGACGAGCCGTTGCGCGTCGGCGCCTCGCCGGTGCCGCACGGGGAGATCCTGCGGTACATCGACGACGAGCTCGCCGAGGACGCCGGCCTGGACCTGGAGATCGTCGAGTTCACCGACTACGTGCAGCCCAACACGGCGCTGGACGACGGGTCGATCGACGCCAACTACTTCCAGACCGTCCCCTACCTGGAGGAGCAGGAGGCCAGCGCCGGGTACGACTTCACCCCGCTGGCGCCGGTGCACATCGAGCCGCTGGGCATCTACTCGGAGTCGCTGACCGACCTGGCCGACCTGCCCGACGGCGCGACCGTGGCGATCCCGAACGACCCGACCAACGCCGGCCGCGCGCTGCGCCTGCTGGCCGCCAACGACCTGATCACCCTGGCCGACACCGGGGACTCCGCGCCCACCGCGCTGGACATCGAGGAGAACCCGAAGAACCTCGACATCACCGAGATCGAGGCCGCCCAGCTGCCCCGCTCGCTGACCGACGTCGACGCCGCGGTGATCAACGGCAACTACGCCATCGACGCCGACCTGGTGCCGGCCGAGGACGCGCTTGCGCTGGAGGAGGCCGAGGGCAACCCCAACGCGAACCTGCTGGTGGTCCGCACCGGCGACGAGGACGACGAGCGGATCCAGCAGCTGGAGGAGCTGCTGCACTCCGACGAGGTGCGCACCTTCATCGAGGACACCTACGAGGGCGCGGTCATCCCGGCCTTCTGACCCGCCGCCCCGTTCCGCCGAAATGGCCATTTCGGCGGGCCGGCCGGCCGGGGTCAGGGCTCCACGACGACGTCCTGGCCCCGCCGGACCGCCCGGCGCACCCGCAGCCGGGCGACCTGGCCGAACCAGCGCACCAGCGTGGTGTAGCCCGGCGTGGGCCCGTGCCAGCCGAGGAATCCGCGCGGCCCGCTGACCATCTCCCCGGTGGAGGTGTCGTAGCGGGCCTGGTGCCACGGGCAGACCAGGCAGCCCTCGGCGTCGACGGTCCCCTGCGCGAGGTCGCCCAGCTGGTGCCGGCAGCGGCGCGAGACGGCGGCCAGCCGCCCGTCGGCGTTGACCACCGCCCAGGAGCCGGCGGGGCGGACGGCGCCCGGGGGCAGGTCGGCGGCGGGCACGCGATCGGGAGCGGGCACGGGGGTCCTCCTGGTCTCGGGGACTGGTCTCGGGGACTGGTCTCGGTGGGTGCCCGGCCACCTACCCACGGCAGCGACACGGGAGACCTCCGCGGGAGTGTCGGCGGACCGGGTCCCGCGGGCCCCGGAACCGTCGGAGGCCGTTGGGACGGTCACCTCCTCGGCCGTCCGACCGAGTGCAGTCCTTCCCGAGGAGGAGACATGCCCACTCGCGACACCGCCTGGCCCCCCGGCACCCCCTGCTGGGTCGACCTGGCCACCCCCGACGTCGACGCCGCCCGCGCGTTCTACGCGGCGATCCTCGACTGGACCTACCGCGACCCGGGGCCCGACTCCGGCGGCTACCTGATGTGCCTGCGGGACGGGCACGAGGCCGCCGGCCTCGGCCCCCAGCAGGACCCGGCCGACCCTCCACGGTGGACGACGTACTTCGCCACCGACGACGCCGACGCGACGGCCGCACGCGTCACGGCGGCCGGTGGGAGCGTCCTCGCCCCACCGATGGACGTCGGCCCGGCCGGCCGGATGGCGATCGCCGCCGACCCGCAGGGCAACCCGTTCGGGCTCTGGCAGGCCGGCACCACCACCGGGGTCCAGGTGTTCAACGAGCCCGGTTCGCTGGTCTGGAACGAGGTCGCCGTCGACGACCCGGGCGCGGCGCGGGAGTTCTACTCCGCGGTGTTCGGCTTCCGCTTCGACGAGATCCCCGACGCCGGCGGGTACTGCACCTTCGCGACGGGCGAGCGCCCGCTGGGCGGGCTCGGCGGGGTGGTCGAGGGCCTGCCCCGCGGGTGGAGCACCTGTTTCGCGGTCGCCGCCACCGATGAGGCGGTGCGGGCGGTCGAGTCCGGCGGGGGGAAGGTGCTCATGCCGGCGGAGGACACCCCGTACGGCCGGGTCGCGGTGCTCGCCGACCCGCAGGGCGCGGCGTTCTCGGTGATGCAGGACCTCGGCGGCTGACGGACGCACCGGTCAGGACCTGACATCCGGCACCTGTCCGACGCCGGCCGCGACCGGCAGGGTCGGGACAGGCGCCGCCGGGCGGGTCCGGCCCCGGACCGTGGCACGGCGCCGGGCCCGAGGGGAACCGGTGCGATGCGCGACCTCCTGCTGTCCACGCACGTCCTGCTGGGAGTGGGCGGGCTGCTCCTCGGCCCGGTATGGCTGGCCGCCCGGCGGTCCGGTCGCCGGGCGCGGGGAGCAGCCCGCGCCTACCAGGCCGCTGTCGCAGGGGTGGCCGTCTCGGCGGTGGCCCTGGCCGTGACGGCGCCCGGCCTGGGCTGGCTGGTGCCGGTGGCGGTCGGCACCGAGGTGCTCGCGGTCACCGGGGCGCTGGCCCGCCGCCGGAACTGGTCCGGCTGGCGCAGCTGGCAGCCGCACCTGCTCGGCGGCTCCTACATCGCGCTGGTCACCGGAGTGCTGATCGCCGAGACCGGCAACCCGGTCTTCTGGGTGCTGCCGGCGCTGGTCGGGCAGGCACCCATCGCGGTCGCCAAGCGGCGGCTGCACGCGCCGGCGGAGCCCGGCACGCCGGTCACAGCCTGATCAGCCACGATGGGGGCATGCGCCCGTCCGTGCGATCCCTGACCGTCGGCGTCCTCGGTGCGGCCGGCGTGCTGCTCGGTGCCGGGCCGGCCCTGGCCGTCGAGCCGTTCGCCCCGACCGAGCAGCTCGTCGACCAGGCCGACGTGCTCAGCCCCGCGGAGGAGGCGGAGGTCGAGTCGGCGCTGCAGGAGCTGCAGACCGCGGAGGGCACCCAGCTCTACGTCGTCTACGTCGACTCCTTCGACGGGCTGACCCGCGGCGCCTGGGCCGAGCAGGCCTTCGAGCTGGCCGGGCTGGGCACGAACGAGGCCCTGTTCGCGGTGGCCACCGAGGACAGGTTCACCAGCTTCGACGTGGGCCCCAACAGCCCAGTGACCGAGGGCGAGTTCGCCACGCTGGTCACCCGCGACGTGGAACCGGAACTGGGTGCAGGTGACTGGGCCGGGGGGGCCATCACCCTCGCCGAGGGGATCCAGTCCGGTGGTGGCAGCGCAGCAGGCGGCAGCGACGGTGATGCCGGCGGCGGTGGGGGCGCGCTCGCGGTGCTGGTGGGGATCGCCGTGATCGGCGGTGGCGGCTACGCCCTGGTGCGCAGCCGGCAGCGCAAGAAGCAGGCGGCGGCGCAGCAGCGGGCTGCGGAGGAGCGCGCCGCCGCCGAGGCGGCCGCCCGCGACCCGCACCACGGCACGCCCACCGAGCAGCTGATGTTCCGGGCCAGCGAGGAGTTGCTGGCGCTGGACGAGGCGGTGAAGACCTCCGAGCTCGACCTCGCCTACGCCCGGTCGCAGTACGGCGAGCAGCCGGTCGCCGGGTTCCAGGAGGCGCTGGACGCCTCCAAGGGAGAACTGTCCCGTGCCTTCGGCATCCGCCAGCAGCTCGACGACGACATCCCCGAGGACGAGCCCACCCAGCGCCGCATGCTCACCGAGCTGCTGCAGCTCACCGCCGCGGCGTCCGCCCGGCTCGACGACCAGGCGGAGGCCTACGCCCGGCTGCGCCACCTCGAGGAGTCCGCACCCGAGGCGCTGGCCGCGCTCCAGCCGGGGGTCGATGCGGTGCGCGCCCGGCTGCCCGAGGCCGAGCGCACGCTGCAGCAGCTGCAGCAGCGCTACGCCCGGAGCGCCTGGTCGCCGGTCGCCGACAACGTCGCCGAGGCGCAGGCGCGCGCGGAGCTCGCCGAGCAGGCGCTCGCGCACGGCCGGTCCGAGCTCGACGAGGGGCGCACGGCGGCGGCCGTGCCGGCGGTCCGCGCCGCCGAGGACGCGCTGGCGCAGGCCCGCACCCTGCTGGACTCGGTCGGCCGGGTCGCCGGCGAGCTGGCCGCCGCGGGCGACCGGTTCACCGCGGTGCGCGTGGAGACCGAGAAGGACATCGCCGAGGCGCACGCGCTGCTCGGCCGGGGTGTGGACACCCCCGGCCTGCGGGAGCAGCTGGCCCGGGCGGAGAGCGCGCTCGCCGCGGCCACCGCCCAGTGGCAGCCACGCGACGGGGCGCTGCCCGACCCGCTCGAGATCGTGCGCCAGCTCGACGAGGCCGATCTCGCGCTGGAGGCCGCCCTCGAACCGGCGCGGGACCTCCGCCAGCAGCAGCAGCGCGCGGCCGCCCACCTGCAGCAGGCGGTGCGGGCGGCGGACACCTCCATCGCGGTCGCCCAGGACTTCATCGCCACCCGCCGCGGCGCCGTCGGCAGCGTCGCCCGCACCCGGCTCGCCGAGGCCGACCGGAGTCTGGACGACGCCTCGCGCTCGGCCGCGGGCGACCCGGTCGCGGCGCTGCGATCGGCCCAGCGGGCCGACGCGCTCGCCCGGCAGGCGCTGGCCCAGGCTCAGCAGGACGTCGAGGACTACATGTCCGGCGGCTACGGGGGCGGCGGTTACGGGGGCGGCGGCTACGGCGGTGGCTACCGGCGCGGCGGGGGGTTCGGCGGCGGTATCGCCGGGGGCGTGGCCGGCGGGATGCTCGGCGGCATCCTGCTCGGGGGCCTCGGCGGCGGGTACGGCGGCGGCTTCGGCGGCGGGGGCGGGGGCGGCGGCTTCAGCGGCGGCGGCAGCTTCGGTGGTGGCGGCTTCAGCGGCGGCGGCAGCTTCTGAGCGCTCCGGTCGGCAGGCGGCCGGCGTCCAGTCGGGCGGTGGACGTGACGTGGACCTCAGGTGAACGGCCCGGGGATCACATCTCGATCACAGGTGACACCCCGCCGTCCCGGCTGGTGGGACAGGTGTGTTAGTCATGCATCTCCCATGACCACAGGCGGCCGGGGTCTGGCGCCTGTGCGCCGACCGCGCCGCCTGGACGAAGAACGAGGTGGCGGATGAACTCCGTGTCCAGGAGCGGCCGGCGTGCGCTGGTCGCGACGGCGGGCATCACGGCGACGGCGCTCGCGCTGGCGGCGTGCGGTGGCGGCAGTGACGACGGCTCCGGTGGGGGCGGCGGCGACTCGCTGATCATCGGGACCAGCGACAAGATCACCACGATCGACCCGGCCGGTTCGTACGACAACGGCTCCTTCGCCGTGATGAACCAGGTCTACCCGTTCCTGATGAACACCCCGCTGGGCAGCCCGGACGTCGAGCCGGACATCGCCGAGTCCGCGGAGTTCACCTCGCCGACGCAGTACACGGTCACCCTGAAGCCGGGCCTCACCTTCGCCAACGGCAACGAGCTGACCTCCTCCGACGTCAAGTTCTCCTTCGACCGCGTGATCGCGATCAACGACGAGAGCGGCCCGGCGTCGCTGCTGTACAACCTGGACAGCGTCGAGACCCCGGACGAGCAGACCGTGGTGTTCAACCTGAAGTCGGAGAACGACCAGGTCTTCCCGCAGATCCTGTCCAGCCCGGCCGGCCCGATCGTCGACGAGGACGTCTTCGCCGCCGACGCGCTCACCCCGGACCAGGAGATCGTCGACGGCCAGGCCTTCGCCGGCCCGTACACGATCACCGACTACGACCAGAACAACCTGGTCTCCTACGAGGCGTTCGACGGCTACGACGGCCTGCTCGGCGCCCCGCAGACCGACGAGGTCAGCGTCCGCTACTACGCCGACGCCTCGAACCTGAAGCTGGACGTGCAGGAGGGCAACATCGACGTCGCCTTCCGCAGCCTGAGCGCCACCGACGTCGAGGACCTGCGCGGCAACGACGACGTCCAGGTCGTCGACGGCCCCGGCGGCGAGATCCGCTACATCGTCTTCAACTTCAACACCCAGCCCTACGGCGCCACCACGCCGGAGGCCGACCCGGCCAAGGCGCTCGCCGTGCGCCAGGCCGTCGCCAGCCTGATCGACCGCGAGGAGCTGGCCGAGCAGGTCTACAAGGGCACCTTCACGCCGCTCTACTCCTTCGTGCCCGAGGGCCTCACCGGCGCCATCGAGCCGCTCCGGGAGAAGTACGGCGACGGCGAGGGCGGCCCGGACGCCGACGCTGCCGCGCAGCTGCTGGAGGCCGCCGGGGTGGAGACCCCGGTGCAGCTCAACCTGCAGTACTCCAACGACCACTACGGCCCGTCCTCGGGTGACGAGTACGCCCTGATCAAGGACCAGCTGGAGTCCTCCGGGCTGTTCGCCGTCGACCTGCAGACCACCGAGTGGACGCAGTACTCCGAGCAGCGCACCGCCGACGTCTACCCGGCCTACCAGCTCGGCTGGTTCCCGGACTACTCCGACGCCGACAACTACCTGACGCCGTTCTTCCAGACGGAGAACTTCCTGGGCAACCACTACTCGGACCCGCAGGTCGACGAGCTGATCATCCAGCAGGCGACCACGGCCGACCCGGCCGAGCGGCAGGCGCTGATCGAGCAGATCCAGGAGCTGGTGGCCGACGACCTGTCGACCGTGCCCTACCTGCAGGGCGCCCAGGTGGCCGTCACCGGCACCGACGTCGACGGCGCCCAGGACACCCTGGACGCGTCGTTCAAGTTCCGGTACGGCGCCCTGTCCAAGGGCTGACCACCCCGCACCACCCCCGGCCCCGGGCGCCCCGCACCTCGCGGGTCGCCCGGGGCCGGGCACGTCCGGCCGTCCCCCGACGGCCGCCTGATGGACTGAGAGCGATGACCACGACCTCCGAGCTGGCCGGGAACGCCACCGAGCCGGCCGCACCACCCGCGCGCCGCCGGCGGCGCAGCGGCGGCGGACTGGGGAGCTACCTCCTCGTCCGCTTCCTGCTGATCTTCCCGACGATCTTCATCCTGGTGACGACCGTCTTCTTCCTGATGCGCGCCACCGGCGACCCGATCACCGCCGCGCTCGGCGGCCGGCTGCCGGCCGACCAGCTGCAGGAGCGGATCCGGGAGGCCGGGTACGACCGCCCGCTGTTCACCCAGTACCTCGAGTACCTGGGCAACGTGGTCCGCGGCGACTTCGGCACCACGCTCAGCGACCGGCGCCCGGTGACCGAGGTGCTCACCACCTTCGGTGCCGCCACCCTGGAGCTGGCCTTCTACGCCCTGCTGGTCGCCTTCGTGGTGGGCATCCCGCTGGGGCAGCTCGCCGCCTACATGCGCGACCGCGCCCCCGACGCGATGCTGCGGGTCTTCGCGATCCTCTGCTACGCCACCCCGGTCTTCTTCGCCGGCCTGCTGCTCAAGCTCGTGTTCGCCGTCCAGCTGGGCTGGCTGCCGGTCGCCGGGCGGGCCTCCACCCGCACCGAGATCGAGCTGTCGCGGCTGGACGGGCAGACCGGCATCTACCTGGTCGACGCCCTCCGCACCGGCGACCCCGACGTCATCAGCGACGTGCTGCAGCACGCCGTCCTGCCGGCGGTCGCCCTCGGCCTGCTCACCGCCGGTGTCTTCCTCCGGTTGGTGCGCACCAACGTCATCGGCACGCTGGGCAGCGGGTACGTCGAGGCCGCCCGCTCGCGCGGCGTCGGGGAGTACCGGCTGTTGCGCAAGCACGCCTACCGCCCGGCGCTGATCCCGATCATCACCGTCATCGGCATGCAGATCGCCATGCTCATGGCCGGCGCGGTGCTCACCGAGACCACCTTCGAGTGGAAGGGCCTGGGCTTCCAGCTCGCGCAGTACCTGCAGGCCCGCGACTTCGTCGCCGTGCAGGGGATCGTGGCGCTGTTGGCGGTCATCGTCGCGGTCACCAACTTCGTCGTCGACGTCATCGCCGCGCTCATCGACCCCCGGGTGAGGTACTGAGATGACCACCACCACCGGGAGCACCACCGGGAGCACCGCGGTGACCGCCCCCGCCGGCCGGCGCCGCACCTGGCGGCAGCTGCCCGTCGTCCACCAGCTGCGGCAGAGCGTCGGCCTGCAGCGCGGCATGCTCGTCGCCGGGCTGGTCCTCGCCGGCGTGTTCGTGCTGACCGCGGTGTTCGCACCGCTGCTGGCGCCCTACGAGTACAGCCAGCTGCGCGACGCGCAGGGCCCCTTCGGCGCGCAGCAGTCGCCGTCGGCCGACCACTGGCTGGGCACGACGGTCGGCGGCTACGACGTGCTGTCCCGGGTGATCTGGGGCTCCCGCACGGCGCTGTACGTCATCGTCGTCGCGATCGCGCTGTCGCTGGCGCTCGGCGTGCTGCTGGGCCTGGTCTCCGGCTACTTCGGCGGCTGGCTGGACCGGGTGCTGGTGGTCATCGCCGACGCGGTGTACGCCTTCCCCCCGCTGCTGCTGGCGATCGTCGTGGCGATCGTCATCAGCGGTGGTCGGTCGAGCATGTGGAACGGCATCCTCGCCGCGGCGATCTCGATCACCGTGGTCTTCATCCCGCAGTACTTCCGGGTGGTGCGCGCGGAGACGGTGCGGATCAAGTCCGAGGCGTTCGTCGAGTCCGCCCGGGTGATCGGCGCCAGCAACCGGCGGATCATGCTGCGCCACGTGCTGCGCAACGCCACCCGCACGCTGCCGCTGATCCTGACGCTGAACGCCTCCGAGGCGATCCTCACCCTCGCCGGGCTGGGCTTCCTCGGCTTCGGCATCGAGCCGACGTCGGCCGCCGAGTGGGGCTTCGACCTCAACCGCTCGCTGTCCGACGTCACCAGCGGCATCTGGTGGACCTCGCTGTTCCCGGGCCTGGCGATCGTGCTGGTCGTGCTCGGGCTGACGCTGGTCGGGGAGAGCCTCAACGACCTGGCCGACCCCCGGCTGCGCACCCGCCGCCGGGCCGCCCAGCAGCAGCCCGAGGGGCTGGCCGAGGTGGCCGCCGTGCCCGGCGGTGCGCTGAGCGCCGGGCCGGGCGGCGTCGACGGGCTCGAGGACCAGGGACGGGGAGACCGGGCATGACCACCACCAACGCAACCGGGCTGGGCAGCGGGGACACCTCCCGGGAAGCCGTCGTGGAGATCCGCGACCTCGCCGTCTCCTTCGCCACCGACGCCGGCACGGTGGCCGCCGTGCGCGACGTGTCGCTGACGGTCGCCGCCGGCGAGGTGCTGGCCATCGTGGGGGAGAGCGGCAGCGGCAAGACGGTCACCGCCCGCACCATCCTCGGGCTGCTGCCGGAGACGGCGACCGCGCGCGGCGCGGTCGTGCTGCGCAGCCGGGACGGCGGCAGCTCGCACGACGTCGTCTCCCTCTCCGGCGGCCAGCTGCGGCAGGTCCGCGGGCAGGACGCCGCCATGGTGTTCCAGGAGCCCTCGACGGCGCTCAACCCGGTGTACCCGGTGGGCTGGCAGATCACCGAGGGCCTGCACGCGCACGGCAAGCTCAGCAAGGCCGAGGCGCGGGCCAAGGCGATCGACGTGCTGCGCCGGGTGGGCATCCCCGACCCGGAGACCCGGATCGACCACTACCCGCACCAGTTCTCCGGCGGGCAGAAGCAGCGCATCGTCATCGCCCAGGCGCTGGTGCTCGACCCCGGCGTGATCGTCGCCGACGAGCCGACCACCGCCCTGGACGTCACGGTGCAGGCGGAGATCCTCGACCTGCTGCGCCGCTGCCGCGACGACTTCGGCGCCGCGATCGTGCTGATCACCCACAACATGGGGGTGGTCGCCGACCTCGCCGACCGGGTCGCGGTCATGTACCGCGGCGAGCTGGTCGAGCAGGCCGACGTCCGCACCCTCTTCGCCGCGCCGAAGGAGCCCTACACCCAGCAGCTGCTGGCCGCCGTCCCGCGGCTGGGCAGTGGCTCGGCGAACGCGCGGGCGCGCGCCGAGCAGCGCGCGCCGGGCTGGGCCGAGACCACCCCCGTGGTCTCGGCACGGGACCTGCGGATCGTCTACCCGGGCCGGCTGCGCAAGCCGGACTTCACCGCCGTCGACGGCGTCAGCTTCGACATCCGCCCCGGCGAGGTGCTCGGGCTGGTGGGGGAGAGCGGCAGCGGCAAGACCACGATCGGGCGGGCGATCGCCGGCCTGACCAAGGTCAGCGGCGGGTCGCTGCAGGTGCTGGGCACCGAGATGAACGGGATGAGGGAGCGCACCTTCCGCCCCGTCCGCGAGCGGATCGGCTTCGTCTTCCAGGACCCGGCGACCAGCTTCAACCCGCTGCTCACCATCGCCGACGCGGTGGCCGAACCGCTGGTGGTGCACAAGCGGGCCAAGGATCCCCGCGCCGCCCGCCGGCGGGTCGACGAGCTGCTCGAGGCGGTGCAGCTGCCCAAGGCCTTCGGCGACCGGTACCCCCACGAGCTCTCCGGCGGGCAGCGGCAGCGCGCCAGCCTGGCCCGCGCGCTCGCGCTGGACCCGGAGCTGCTCATCGCCGACGAGCCGACCTCGGCCCTGGACGTCTCGGTGCAGGCCCGGGTGCTGGAGCTCTTCGCCGACCTGCAGCGGGAGCTGGGGTTCGCCGCGCTGTTCATCAGCCACGACCTCGCCGTCGTCGACCTGCTGGCCGACCGGATCGCGGTGCTCCTGCGTGGCCGGCTGGTCGAGGAGGGAACGGGCGCGGAGGTGCTCGGGGCGCCGCAGCACGCCTACACGCGTCGGCTGCTGGCCTCGCTGCCGGTGCCCGACCCCGACCAGCAGGCCGGCCGCCGCGCCGAGTGGGAGCGGCTGCGCGCCGACGCCTGAGCCAGCGGCCCGCCCAGCCGCGTGCGGTCGCTCCGGGGATCAGGTGGGCTGATCGTGCTCGCTCCTGGCTCAGCTCAGGAGGTGAGCCAGGAGGACCGGCAGTGAGCTCAGCTGATCGTGGGCGGGCGGGGGTCAGCGGGAGCGGGGGTCCTCCTCCGGCTCCCGGTCGCCCACGCCCAGTTCATCGGTGTGCGTGCGGTCGGTCAGCGGGGCGCCGGTCAGGCGGGCCGCCTGGCCCACCTCGAAGCCGGCGATCGGCACGGTGAACAGCTGCAGCACGGCCGCCACGAGCAGGACGACGACCGCGCCGGTGTCCGGCGTGCGCAGCGCCACCCCGAGCAGGACGAGGACCAGGCCCAGGCTGGCGGCCTTGGCCACGGCGTTGGTCCGGTTGTAGACGTCGGGCAGCCGGAGCAGCCCGAGGGCGGCGATCCCCACCAGCGCCACCCCGACCAGCAGGACCACGTTGCCCAGGGCGCTCACCGGGACCGCCTCGCGACCAGCCGGGCCAGCGCCACGGTGGCCAGGAAGCCGACCAGCGTGCCGACCAGGACCAGGTCGAGCAGCGCGGGCGCCCGCATCCGCACGGAGAGGACGGCGACCGCGCACAGCGTCACCGCGAAGCCGAAGTCGACCGCGAGGACCCGGTCGGCGTCGGTCGGCCCGAGGACGATCCGCCCCACGGCCGCCAGCAGGGACAGCGCGAGCACCGCCAGCGCCGCGTCCAGCACCATCAGCTCTCCTCCCGATCCGGAGCGGCGTCCGGCCCGGAGGCCCGGTCGGGCACCTGCCCGCTGCGCCGCCAGGCGGCCAGCATCCGGTCCTCCAGTTGGTACAGCTCGGCCCGGGTCGCGGCCACGTCCGGGACGTGCATCTTGTGCACGGCCACCTCGACACCGCCTCCGGAGGACCGCCGGTCCGTCGAGGCGATCACCAGCGTGCCGGGGGTCAGCCCGACCAGGGCGATGAAGGACGCGACCTCCAGGTCGGTCCGCCCCGCCAGGTTCAGCCGGAGGACGGCGGGGGTCACGCCGGTCCCCGGAGTGACGATCTCCCGGGCCACCTGCAGGTTGGCGCGGAGGAAGCGCCCGGCGTAGTGCACGGCGAAGGCGGCCAGCCGGCCCGCGTGCCGCAGGGTGCGCACGACCTCGTTCACCGCCCGGTCACCGCCGCCACCCAGCCGCCGGGGTCGACCAGGCCCGCGGCGGCCGCCTCCGCGGCGTGCAGCAGAGGCTCCGCCCAGACGCCCAGCACCAGCGCGCCCGCGGCCAGCAGCAGCGGCGGTCCGACGAGGGCAGCCCGTGCGCCGCGCCCCGGACGGGTCCGGGTGGTCCTGCTGCCCGGACCGTCCCCGGCCCGTTCGGGACCGTCGACCCGTTCCGGCGGACCGTCCTCGGCCGGGGCCCAGAAGACGCCGTTCCACACCTTCAGCATCGACACCAGGGTGATCAGGCTGACCGCGAGCAGCGCTGCCAGCACCCACCAGGCGCCCTCGGCCGCCGTGGCGGTGGCCAGCTGCAGCTTGCCGACGAACCCGGACGTCGGCGGGATGCCCACGAGGGCGAGCGCCGAGCCACCGAACGCGACCGCGAGCAGCCGCTCACGGTGCACCAGCCCGCCGAGGTGGTGCAGGGAGTCGGTGCCGTACCGGGTCCGGAGCGCGCCGCCCACCATGAACAGCGCGGCCTTCACCAGGACGTACTGGACGAGGAAGAACAGCGCCGCGGTGAACCCGGCGAGCGTCGCGAGCCCCAGCCCCACCACCACGTAGCCGATCTGGCTGACCATGTGCGAGATCAGCACCCGCCGCACGCTGCTCTCCCCGACCGCGGCGAGCACCCCGACCACCATGGTCAGGACGGCGGCGGTCAGCAGCAGCCAGCGCAGGTCCGGGTCGAGGTCGAACAGCACGGCGTAGAGCCGGAACAGCACGTACAGCCCGACCTTGGTGAGCAGCCCGGAGAACAGCACGGTCACCGCCGGCCCGGTCACCGCGTAGGAGCCGGGCACCCAGCTGTGGAACGGCACGACCGCCGACTTCACCGCCATCGCGAGCATCGCCACCCCGGCGGCGAGCGCGGCCGGGGTGCCGGCCGCGGCCACCCCGGCGAGCTCTCCGAGCTGCACGGTGCCGGCCACCCCGTAGAGCAGGCCGGTGCCGGCCAGGAACATCGTCGAGGCGAGCAGGTTCACCGTGACGTAGAGCCGGCTGCCGGCCACCCGCTGCCGATCCCGGCCCAGCGCCACCAGCACGTAGCTGGGGACGAGCATCACCTCGACGAAGACGAACAGGTTGAACAGGTCGGCGGTGAGCAGCACGCCGGAGACGCCGGCGGACATGACCAGCACCAGCGGCACCGTCAGCGGTGCGTCGTCCTCACCGGTGCCGATCGCGTACACCAGGCCGAGCAGGACGACGACCGAGGTCAGGAGCAGCACGAGGGCGCTGAGCGCATCGGCGGCGACGAAGGTGATCGCGATGACCGACGGCCACCCGGCGACGCGCAGCACCGGGACGTCGCCGTCGAGCGCGCCGGCCAGCAGCACCGCAGCGACCACCACCACCGCGGCCGCCACCGCGAGCCCCACCGCGCGGTCGACCGGGGAGGGCCCCGGCCGGCGCCGGCCCAGCAGGAGCAGCAGGCCGGCGGCGAGGAGGGGCCCGAGGACCGGGGCGGCCAGCAGCGCGCTCACCGGGGGCCGTCCGCGTCGTCGCCGGCCACGTCCGGAGCGGGGTCGTCGGCCGGGTCGGGGGCGACGTCGACCGGGACGCCCGCCTCCGCGGTGCTGCGGTCGGCCGACGTGCCGTCGTCCTCCGGCTGCACCCGGCCGGCCCGGGCCAGGCCGAGCAGGTAGACGGTGATGGCGAAGGTGATCACGATCGCGGTCAGCACGAACGCCTGCGGCAGCGGGTCCGCCGCCGGCTCGTCACCGCCCTGGCCGGCGAACGGCAGCCCGCGCCGGTGGGGGCCGCCGGCGGAGACCAGCAGCAGGTTCACCGCATGACCGAGCAGCACGAAGCCCACCACCACCCGGAGCAGGGTGCGCTGCAGCACCAGGTACACCCCGGCGGCCGTCAGCAGCCCGACCGCCACCGCGGCGGTCACCGGGCGCCCCCGGCGACCGTGACCTCGGCGCCGGTGGCGGGTGTGCGGCCCCCGTCGTCGCCGGACGCCCGGTCGGCGAGCGTGTCGACGGTGGCGGTGACCAACCCGACGACCAGCAGGTACACACCCGCGTCGAAGACCAGCGAGGAGCCGACGCCCAGCGCGTACAGGCCCGGCACCTGGAACGGCTGCAGCGGCGGGTCACCCCACAGCAGCGGCAGCAGGGCCACGCCGAGCAGCACGACCACCCCGGCCCCGACCAGCGGTCGGGCCCGCAGCGCGCGCCCCAGCCGCTGGTACGGGCCGAGCACGAGCCGCTGGAGCGTCACCGCGACGCCGGCCACCAGGGCGGCGATGAAGCCGCCGCCGGGGGCGTCGTGCCCGCGCCAGAGCAGGAACGCCGAGAGGGCCAGCATGCCGGGCACCAGCAGCCGGGTGCTGACCCGCAGCACGACGTCCTCGGTGGGGGTGCCGGTGCCGGCGATGGAGTCCCGGGCCCCGGTGGCCGGCGGGCGCGCGGTGCCGGCCCGGGCGCGCAGCACCAGCAGCCCGAGCGCGGCCACGCCCACGACCAGGGACTCCAGGAGCGTGTCCAGCCCGCGGAAGTCGACCAGGACGGTGTTCACCACGTTCTCCCCGCTGGTGAGCTCCTCGCCCCGGGTCAGGAAGAACTCCCCCGCGGGGGAGAGGTCGCGGCGGCCGGTCAACGCGGCGGTGGCCCCGGCACCGGCCAGCCCCACCCCGACGGCGAGCGCCGCGGCCGGCCAGCGGCGCGCCGGGCCGCTCCGGGGGAGCCCGACCGGGGTGCCGCGCAGGACGAGCACCAGCACCACGGCGGTGAGCACCTCCACCAGCAGCAGGGTGATCGCCACGTCGACGGCGCCGGCGAGCACGAACCACACCGAGACGAGCAGACCGACCAGGCCGACCAGGCCGATCAGCACCAGGGCCGACCCGGTGGCGACCGCCCCGGCCAGCGCCAGGGCCAGCAGCACCAGCAGCGGCCACTCCACCGGCTCCGAGCTGCCGGCCCGCGGGGGCAGCTCGCCGAGGGCGGCGACACCCACCCCCGCCAGCACGAGCAGCCCGAGCACCGGGCGGGCCAGGTGGGCGGCGAGGACGGGCACCCGGTCGGGGCGGCCGACGGCGGTGCCCGCGGCGAGCAGCCCGGCATGGGCGCGCTCGAACAGCTCGCTGCCGTCGGGCAGCCGCATCCGCTGCAGCACCCGGTCCACGGCGCCCCGCCGCCAGAACATCAGCAGCCCCGCCGTGAGGGTGACCGCGGACATGCCCAGCTCGGGCGTGAACCCGTGCCACAGGTAGACCTCCGGGGGGTCCCCGTCGGGCAGGGCGGCGCCGGTGGCGGCGTCCACCAGCGGGTCCAGCAGCGCGACGGCCGGGCCGAGCAGCAGGCCGGCGACGGCGGCCACCGCAGCCGGGGCCAGGAAGGCCGGCGCCGGTTCGTGCAGGTCCGGCGGTTCGGTGGCGCCCCCGCCGAACGCGCCGTACACGATGCGCGCGCTGTAGGCCACGGTGAACGCCGAGGCGAGCACCGCCGCGGACGCGGCGACCGGACCGGCCCAGGGCGCCAGCTCGGTGTCGAGGAAGGCGGCGAACAGGTACTCCTTGCTGGCGAACCCCAGCAGTGGCGGCACCCCGGCCAGCGACAGCGCCGCCAGACCGGTGAAGGCCGCCGTCCAGGGCATCACCCGGCGCAGCCCGGACAGCTCGCGCACGTCGCGGCGGCCGGTCTCCTCGTCGATGATCCCGACCAGCATGAACAGGGTGGCCTTGAACAGCGCGTGCGCCATCGTGTGCAGCAGCGCCGCGGCGAGCGCCTCGGCGGTGCCCACGCCGATCGCCGCCACCAGCAGGCCCAGCTGGCTGACCGTCGACTGGGCCAGCACCGCCTTGAGGTCGTGCTCGCGCAACGCCATCACCGCCCCGACCACCGCGGTGGTCAGGCCGACCACGATCAGGGTCGCCTGCCAGGCCGGCTCGTCGGCGTACAGCGGGCTGAACCGGATCAGCAGGTAGATGCCCGCCTTCACCATGGTCGCCGCGTGCAGGTAGGCGCTCACCGGCGTCATCGCGACCATCGCTCCGGGCAGCCAGAAGTGCACCGGCAGCTGGGCCGACTTGGTGAACGCGGCGACCGCCAGCAGCACCCCGACGGGCAGCGCCACCGGGGAGTCGAGCACCACGGCGGGATCGGCGAGGACGGCGGACAGCCGGGTGGTGCCCGCGGTCACCGAGACCAGCACCACGGCGGCCAGCAGCGCCAGCCCTCCGGCGACGGTGACGAGCAGGGCCTGCCGGGCGGCCCGGGTCGCCGGCGTGCCCGCGGTGGAGACGAGGGCGAACGAGCAGAGGGTGGTCAGCTCCCAGCAGAGGTACAGCACCACCATGTCGTCGGCCAGCACCAGCCCGACCATCGCGGCGGCGAAGAAGGTCAGCAGCGGGTAGAGCGGCCCGTGGGCGTCCTCCTCGTCGATGTAGTGCGGGCAGTAGGCCAGCACGAGGGCGCCGACGCCGAGCGCGATCAGGCTGAAGACGAGCGAGACGCCGTCCAGCCGCAGGGTGAGCGAGACGCCCAGGCTGGGCAGCCACTCCGTCGACCACTCGACCACCGAGCCGGCCAGCACCGCCCGGGTGTGGGTGAGCAGCACCCCGCCGACCAGCAGGAACCCGACAGCCAGCACGTACCCGGTGGCGCGCCCCAGCCGGCGGGCGAGCAGGGGGGCGAGCGCGGACAGGGCGAGCAGCAGCCCGAGGGCGACGAGCAGGCTCACCGGGCGGCTCCAGGGGTCGCGAACGGGACTGCCGACCAGGCTTCCCGGCACACCTCGTCCGAATCTAGGGGCTGCGGCCGGGCAGGGCAGGTCGTGAGCCGGTCGCAGGGCTGCGCGCGGTCGGGCGCGAGGCGCTCGAGATCGGCGACGTTCCGGAACGCAGGCGTCTTGCGCCGGCGGACTTTCGGGGGCAGAGTGTGACCGCTCCCACACTTGATGCTTATCCCCGTGCGACCGGAGTGGGAGCGCTCCCACGGTGCTCGCCGTGGGTCCTCCGACGACAGGACGACGATGTTCTCGACTCCCCGCCGCCGACGTGCGGCGCTGCTGGCCGTCTCCGCGGTGATCGCGGTCGGCCCGCTCGCGGTGGCCGGTCCGGCCGCCGCGGCCCCGCCGGCCGGCTCCGGCCCGGTGGCCACGGCGCCGGCCCCGGCCCCGCCGCTGGCCCCCGGCACCCGCTTCACCACCCCGGTGCCCGACCCGGGCGCCGTCCGGCAGACCGTCGACCTGGTGGAGCAGCACCGCTTCGCCGACGCCGAGCTCATCGCACGCGAGGCCGCCACCCCGCAGGCCACCTGGTTCACCGACGGCACCCCGAAGGAGGTGCGGCACGAGGTGCGCCGCGCGGTGACGCTGGCCACCGCGACGAAGACCGTGCCCACCTTCGTCGTCTACAACGTCCCCGGCCGCGACTGCTCCCAGTACTCCTCGGGCGGGGCGGCCGACGACGCGGCCTACCGCGCCTGGGTCGACGGCTTCGCCGCCGGGCTGCGCAAGGGGCAGCAGATCACCGTCGTCATCGAGCCCGACGGGCTGGCGCTGATGCCCGGTGACTGCCCGCCCGGCACGTACCCGGAGGGCACCGCGCCCACCGACGAGGGCCGGCTGGCCGACATCACCTACGCCGCCGCGGCGATCGAGCGGGCGAACCCGGCAGCGCTGGTCTACCTGGACGCCGGCCACGTCGGCTGGCACGCGGTCGGCGACATCGCCGAGCGGCTGGCGGCGGCCGACGTCGGGCAGTTCCAGGGCTTCGCGCTCAACGTCTCCAACTACCAGTACACGGCCAACCTGCAGCAGTACGGCACCTGGATCTCCTCCTGCCTGACGCTGATCACCGTCGCCGCGCTCCCGTCGGGGGAGTGCGGCAGCCAGTACTGGAGCGGCGGGCCGGCCAACGACTTCCAGGGCGTGGCGCTGGACCCGATGCAGCAGTGGAGCGACACCGCGGCCGACCCGGTGGCCAACACCGCGGGGGTGAACAGCCGCTACGCCCAGCAGCTCGGCGAGCTCGATCCGACCGCCCGCTTCGTCGTCGACACCAGCCGCAACGGCCAGGGCCCGTGGGAGCCGGACACCGCCTACCCGGACCCGCAGACCTGGTGCAACCCGCCGGCCCGGGGCCTCGGGCCACGGCCGGAGGCGCAGCCGGCCGCGGAGTTCCCGCTGCTGGACGCCCACCTGTGGGTCAAGACGCCGGGCCAGTCCGACGGGCAGTGCAACCGCGGCATCGCCGGGTCGACCACCGACCCGGAGTGGGGCGGCATCGTCGATCCCGCCGCCGGGGCCTGGTTCCCGGAGCAGGCGCTGGAGCTGGCGCAGCTGGCGGTCCCGCCGCTGCGCTGAGCAGGTCCCCGGCCGCCCCGCCCCTGGCGCGGGGCGGCCGGCTCCCGCGGGCACGATCGTGGGCTGCCCCCTCCGGGGGGGCCGGCCCCCCCCCCCGCGGAACCCCCGGCCCCCCGCGACGGCCGGCCCGGGGTGGCGGGCGCGCCGGGGGTCGGCCCCCGCGGG